>DASVQP010000048.1 GCA_036389135.1 Longimicrobium sp. | reverse complement strand
CAAGCGACAACAGGGTAACGGGTTAACCCACCTGAGGCCGCTCCAGGCGCGTTGTACATGCGCCCGGGGCGGCTTTGTTGCATCTCCATCTAACACAAGCAGTTACGCGCGCGTGTCAGCAGGCGCTGTCGAACCCCTACTGTGTGAGGCCGTTTTTTAGAAGTCCGCGCTGCCGGGCGTCCGCGGAAACGGGATGACGTCGCGGATGTTGCCCAGCCCGGTCGCGTACAGCACCAGCCGCTCGAACCCGAGCCCGAACCCCGCGTGCGGCACCGTGCCGTAGCGGCGCAGGTCGCGGTACCACCAGTACGACTCCTTGGGCAGCCCCAGCTCGTCCATGCGCCGGTCGAGCACGTCCAGCCGCTCCTCGCGCTGCGACCCGCCGATGATCTCGCCGATGCCGGGCGCCAGCACGTCCATGGCGGCCACGGTGCGGCCGTCGTCGTTCGCGCGCATGTAGAACGACTTGATCTCCTTCGGATAGTTCATCACCACCACCGGGCGCTTCACCAGCTCCTCGGTCAGGTAGCGCTCGTGCTCGCTCTGCAGGTCCACGCCCCACTTCACCGGGAACTCGAACTTCTTCTTCGACTGCTCCAGGCGGCGCACGGCCTCCGTGTAGTCCATCCGCTCGAACGAGCTGTCCACGAAGCGCTCCACCCGCCCGAGGGCGTCCTTGTCGATCCGGTCGACAAAGAACGCCATGTCGTCCTGCCGCTCGTTCAGCAGGTCGGTGAAGATCGACTTGAGGAGCGCCTCGGCCAGGTCCGCGTCGTCGCTCAGGTCCGCGAAGGCGATCTCCGGCTCGATCATCCAGAACTCGGCCAGGTGGCGGCTGGTGTTGGAGTTCTCCGCGCGGAACGTCGGACCAAAGGTGTACACCTTGGAGAGCGCCTCGCAGTACGCCTCCACGTTGAGCTGCCCGCTCACCGTGAGCGACGCCGAGCGGCCAAAGAAGTCGTGCGAGAAGTCCACCCCGCCGTCGGGCGTGCGCGGCGGGTTCGCCAGGTCCAGCGTGGAGACGCGGAACATCTCCCCCGCCCCCTCCGCGTCGCTGGTGGTGACGATGGGCGTGTGGACCCAGAAGAAGCCGTTCCGGTCGAAGAAGCGGTGCACGGCCATGGACAGCGTGTGCCGCACGCGCGCCACCGCGCCAAAGGTGTTGGTGCGCGGGCGGAGGTGCGCCACCGTGCGCAGGAACTCCATGGAGTGCGCCTTGGGCTGGATCGGGTACGTCTCCGGATCCTCCACCCACCCCAGCACTTCCACGCTTTCGGCGCGGACCTCCACGGGCTGCGGGCGTCCGGGCGTGGCCACCAGCTCGCCGCGCACGCTCACGGAGCACCCGGCGGTCAGCCGCGTCACCTCGCCGGCGTAGTTGGGCAGGTCGCCGCCCGCCACCACCTGGATGGGGGCGAAGCACGAGCCGTCGTGCACGTTGAGGAACGAGATCCCGGCCTTGGAGTCGCGCCGGGTGCGGATCCATCCCTGCACGAGTACGGCGGTGCCGGGCTCCACCTTGCCCGCGAGCAGATCGGCGATCGAGGTGCGTTGCATCGGTCTCAGGATGTAGTCGGGCGCTGGTTTGTCTGGACTGCGCGAAGCATCTCCGCCAACTTACTCATTCCGGCGCGATCCTGCACGGGATGATCCGTCCCTTCGGCCACCTGGATGACAGACACCGAGCTGGCCCAAGCGCTGCACGACGCCTGGCACTCCGATCGCGAGCACGTGGAGCGGATCGTGCTCGCTGCCGCGGTGATCGCGACGGCCCTGGAGCGCGCCGGGATGCAAGCCACGCTCGTCGGCGGCGCGGCGATCGAGTTCCACGCACCGAGTGCCTACGCCACGGCGGATCTCGACTTCGTGGTTGAAGGACGCAACCGCGCCGCCGTCAACGAGGTGCTCACGGCGCTCGGGATGCGGCAGCAGGGGCGACACTGGGTTCGCGGCGACCTGTTCGTGGAGGTTCCGAGCAGCTTACCTGAGCGAGCAGGCGGACACGTTCCAGATCGGTCCGTTCACCTTGCGCGTGATCCGCAAAGAATACGTACTCGAGGATCGCATATCGGGTATCGTTGGTGGCGGTACGCGGGATACGGCCTCCAGGCGCTCGACATGATCGACGCATTCAGCTCCGAGCTCGACGAGGCCGCGCTTCGTGCGCACCTGCGAAAGGAGGGAGCCGAAGACACGTACGATCTGCTGCGCCGCGTGTCGGCCTCCGGGATTCGCCCCACTCTGGAGGAACTCGACGCCCTTTGGCAGCGCGAATACCGTTGAGGTGAGGAGGACAAGCCCATGAACATCAACGACATAGACCTGTCCGAGTTCCGAGCGATCTGGGCGCGCCGCCGCGAGGCTGCCGCCGCCATCCGCGCGCGCTCTGACCCGACCGGCATGACCCGCCCGCCGCGCGATCCTGACGAGCGCGCATTTCTGGAGGAGCGCGGGCTGCTGGGGCCGTTCACTGAGGTGGAGCGGCCGGGGTGGCGCGAGTACATGGAGCGAAAGTACACGCGGCCCGCGGCGGAAGAGTCAACCGATCAGCAGGATTCGAACGGCGACGCGTCGCCTGCGTGACGAGTCCGCTAAGGCGACGCGAAGGCGGACTTCGCTTGGTTCCAGCGGCCTTCATTCGCTCCTGGAACGGGTCCGGTGCGAATGGCGGGTGTCGCCGAATGGCGGGCCACGGGCACCCACGCGGGGCGGCCCCTACGATGTTTTGGTGCGAATGGCGGGGGTCGAGGTGGGGGCCAGGGTGGGCAGACACGTGGGTCTGCCCTACGGAATATGGGTGTGGAAAGCGTTGGTCGATGCCGGGGAAAGGGTGGGCGCGATGAATCGCGCCCCTACAGGTGCGGGGCGGGGTCTGGGGGACGGGCGGATCTCGCCCCCGAGTCCGCGAAGGCGGACTTTGTGCTGTTGTTGCAGCGAGTTCACTCGCCCGCTTGCACCCGGTACACCGCCGGCGCCGTGGGGCACAGCTCCGCCAGGGCGCAGCGCTCGCAGTAGGGGCGGCGGGCGGTGCAGATGGCGCGGCCGTGGTCGATGGTCAGGTGCGTAAAGAGCACGCGCTCCTCCTTCGGGACGAGGGGCATCAGGTCCTGCTCGATCTTCTCCGGGTCCTCCTCGCGCGTCAGGCCCCAGCGGTAGGCGATGCGCTTGACGTGCGTGTCCACCACGACGCCCTCCGCGATCCCGAAGCCGACCCCCAGCAGCACGTTCGCCGTCTTGCGGCCCACGCCGGGGAGCTGCGTGAGTGCCTCCATGTCTACGGGCACCTCGCCGCCGTGCCGCTCCACCAGCGCGCGGCCGAGACCGATCAGCGAGCGCGACTTGCTGCGAAAGAAGCCGAGCGAGGCCACGTAGCGCTCCATCTCTTCGTGCTCCGCGGCGGCGTAGTCGGCGGCGGTGTGGAAGCGGGCAAAGAGGGCCGGCGTCGCCCGGTTCACCGCCGCGTCCGTCGTCTGCGCGGAGAGGACGGTGGCGACCAGGAGCTGGAGCGGATTCTCGTGGGTCAGCGAGCACTTGCTCTCGGGGTACATCCCCTTGAGCCGCTCGATGATGGCCAGGGTGCGCTCACGTTTTGCGCGCTTGCTTTCTCTGGGCAAAGTAGTCTTCCACCTCTTTAAGTTCCCACGTGTTCAGGACGCCGCGCGCGGGGAGCCACGCCTTGCGCGCGACGTTGATCCCCCACGCCACGTTGTCCAGCCCCGCCACCGAGTGCGCATCCGGGTTGATGGGCACCAGCACGCCGCGCTCGGCCGCATAGCGCGCGTGGCGCCAATCGATGTCCAATCGGCGCGGGTCGGCGTTGATCTCCACCGCCACGCCGTTCTCGGCCGCGGCGTCGATCACCGCGCGCACGTCCACCGGATACCCGCTCCGGCCCAGGAGGAGCCGCCCCGTGGCGTGCCCCAGAATGGTGAGGCGCGGGTTCTGGACGGCGCGGATCAGCCGGTCCGTCTGCGCGCGCTCGCTCTGCTGGAAGGCGCTGTGGATGGAGCCCACCACGTAGTCGAAGCTCGCCAGCGTCGCATCCGGGAAGTCGAGCGTCCCGTCGGCCAGGATGTCGGCCTCGGTGCCCTTGAAGAGGCGGAAGCTCCCCTTCCCCCCCTCGCGGTTCCAGGCGTCGATCTCACGGTTCTGCTTCTTCACGGCGGCCGGGGTGAGCCCGCCGGCGTACGATGCGACCTGGCTGTGGTCCGCGATCCCCAGGTAGTGCCAGCCGCGCGCGCGGGCCCCGTCCGCCATCTCCGCGAGCGTCGCCCTGCCGTCCGAGTAGGTGGTGTGGCAGTGGAAGGTGCCGCGCAGGTCGGCCAGCTCCACGAGCCGCGGAAGCGTCCCGGCCGCGGCGGCCTCCACCTCGCCCCACCCCTCGCGCAGCTCCGGCGGCACCCACGCGAGCCCCAGCGCCTCGTACAGCGCCTCCTCGGTGGGCGTCGCGACGCCACCGAGCCCGTCCGGTCCGAACGTCAGGCCCCGCTCGCGGGCGCGCTCCGCCAGCTCCGCCACGTGCGCCTCGCTCCCCGTCCACACCGCCAGCGCGGCGCCGAAGCGGTCGGCGGGGACGCAGGCGAGGCTCGCCGCGAATCCGTCGCTGAAGCGCACCTCGGCGCGCCCCTCTCGATCCGCCCCGCCCGCCGTGTGCTCGCCCAGCGTGCGGAAGGCGGCCAGGGTCTCCTCCGCGCGGTCGGTGGCGGCGACGAGGTCGATGGAGGAGACGACCTCCATGCGCCGCCGCAGCGGACCGGCGAGCTCGGCGGCGGAGACGCCGGGGAGGGTGCGGACGTGCTCCACCAGCCGCTCCGCCACGTCCAGCGCGTGCACGATGCGCCGCTTGCCGCGCATGTCGCGCACGGAGGCGACGCCCTCCAGGATCGACGTCACCGTCTTTGCGCCGAAGCCGGGGAGGGTGCCGATGCGGCCCGCGCGCGCGGCCTCTTCCAGCGAATCGAGCGAGTCGATCCCCAGCTCGGCGTACAGGGTGCGGATGCGCTTGGCGCCGAGCCCCTTGATCTTCATCAGGTCGTACAGCCCGACCGGCGTCTCCGCCACCAGCCGCTCGTGCATCCCCGAGCGCCCGGTGCGCACCAGCTCGTCCACGATCCCCGCGATCGCCTCGCCGATCCCTGGAAGCGAGGTCAGCGCTCCGGCCAGGGCGAGAGCCTCGAGGTCGGCGCCGGAACCCTCGAGTTGCCGGGCCGCGTTCTGGAAGGCGCGGGCGCGAAACGGATCGCCGCCCACCACCTCCAGGAGCATGGCGATCTCGGCGAGGACGGAGGCGGCGCCGGCGGCGTTCATCCCGCGTCCGCCAGACGCACGCGCTGAAAGGGGAGGCGTGACAGCGGGAGGCTCCCCTCGTGCTCCCCGGCGCGCCGCTCGGGCGCGGTCTCGGAGGGGATCTCGCCCGACTGCGTGTCGATGTACCAGAGGGCGCGGGCAAGCAGCTTGAGCGCCTCGGTGTTGGTCAGGATCGAGTAGAGCCCCGCGATCTCGCCCCCAGGCAGGATGTTGGCGAAGTCCGGCGCCCCCTCGCGCCCCGGCGCCTCCGCCCAGTCCGTGGGGATGCCGGGGCCGACCTCCGTGTCGAAGGGGATGACGCTGAAGCCCGCGCGCTCGCGCCGAACGCCGAGCACCATCAGCACCTGCAGGTCGCTGAACCCGGGGCCCAGCGGATCGATCCCCTGCGACTGGATGGCGAAGAAGCCGTCCACCGGCTCCGGCGGCGCGTCGATGGCGATGCTGGCCCAGAAGAGGCGCGGCGGAAGCTGTACGTACACCGAGGGATACGGCAGCTTCAGCTCCCATCCCGACATGCGCGGCGCGGCCTCCACCAGGTAGCGCGCCGTAGCGGGCTCCAGCACGTAGAGCCGCCTGCCGAAGCGCCAGAAGTTGAAGCCGTGGTAGAAGAGGAGGCGGTACTCCTCCAGCACCTCCGCCGTGGCCTCGTCCGGCACCATGGCCCGCAGCGCATCCGCGACAACGGAAAGGAAGCCGAAGCGCTCGCGGCGCGCGGGGTCTTCGGCCTGCGCCTCGGCCTCGGCCAGGATGTCGGGGAATACGCGCTCCTCCAGTCCCCCCTCGCCGAACACCAGCTCGTACGGCGTCACCAGCGGCCCGCGCGGGGCGGGCCCCTCCTCGATCTCGCTCAATCCACCCTCCATGGAACGGTCCACGCGCGCCGCCTGCAAACCGGGCGCCGCGAAGGTAGCCGTGGGGCGGCTCGCCGCGAAAGTGCGGGCGCGCGGAATGGAGCTTGCCCCTGCCCCGCCGCTTCGCAGATCACGGGTACCCGGGCCCCATCCCATGAGCGCAACTCGAGAGTGTCCCCTCGCCGCGACCCTGGCGCAGCGCATGCGCGCGGGGCGCGAAGAGCTGGTGGAACGGTGGCTCGGCCGCATCGCCGAGCGCGTCACCCTGCAGCCCAACGACATCTTCCCGACGGACGAGCTGCTGAACCACGTGCCGCTCCTCATCGACGGGATCGCGCGCTACCTGGAAGACCCGGCGGACGAGATCACGGCCGACACGCCGGTGGTGGCCAAGGCGGTGGAGCTTGGCGAGCTGCGCCACACGCAGGGCTTCGACGCGCACCAGATTCTGCGCGAGTACGAGATCCTGGGCGGCGTGCTCTTCGACTTCCTGATCCACGCGGCCGACGAGGTGGAGGAGCCTTGCGAGCGAGGTGAGCTGCTGGTGTGCGGGCACCGCGTCTTCCGCTCCATCGCCGTGATCCAGCAGTACACCACCACCCACTTCCTGCGCCTGGCGGACGACCGCATGCGCGAGCGCGAGGACCGGCTGCGCGGCTTCAACCGCGCCGTCACGCACGAGCTCAAGAACCGCATCGGCGCCGCCGGCGGCGCGCTGGAGATGCTGGCGGAGGACTGGGTGGCCGAGGACCCGAAGCAGCGCACCCGCTTCGTGGACATCGCCACGCGCAACGTCAACGCGATGAAGGACACGCTGGCGACGCTGCTGGAGCTCTCGCGCATCGACCCGGACGGCACACCCGCCCGCAACATCCTCCTGTCGGACGTCGCGGGCGAGGTGCGGCGGCAGCTGCGCGAGTTCGCCGACGCGCGCGGCGTGGAGGTGCAGATCGCGGACGACCTGCCCGTGGCCGAAGTCCCGGCCGCGCCGATGGAGCTGGCGCTCTCCAACTACGTCTCCAACGCCATCAAGTACCGCGACCCTTCCGAGCCACGCCCCTGGGCCCGCATCGAAGGTGAGCTGCGCAAAACCGAGGGCGGGTCTGAGATCGTGGTGCGGGTGTGCGACAACGGTCTGGGCGTGCCGCTGGATGCGCGCGAGCAGCTCTTCACCCGATTCTTCCGCGCCCACGAGGGCACCGTAACCGGCGAGGAGGGCACCGGCCTGGGCCTGTCGCTGGTGCGCGAGGCCATCGAGGCGGCGGGGGGGAAGGTGTGGTTCGAATTCCCGGACCGCGGATCGGTGTTCGCGCTGAGCGTGCCGCGGGGGTGAGGGCAGGGCCCCCACCCCCGCTCGTCACCTCGCGGCCCCTCCCCCAATAACTACCTGGGGGAGGGGCGTACGCACGGATCTCTGCCGGGTGCGCAATTCTGTAGGGGCGCGATTTATCGCGCCCGTGTCCCGCCCCCTCACTGCCGCCTGCTTTTCACACCACCCTCGTAGGGGCGGCCCCGCGTGGCCGCCCGTGCCGCCCCCGCACCGCCGCCCCGCCGTTAAACCGTAACCCGTAGGGGCCGACCTGCGTGTCTGCCCTCCCCCGCCCCGTCTCGACCCCCGCCCGACGCGCCTACCCCAACCCACCCAGCTCCACCTCCGACTCCAACACCCGCGGCGTGCCGCCCGCGAACATCGCGCGCAGCGACTCCCAGGCGGTGCGGCGGCGGATCAGGACCAGCGCGACCTCTCCCTCGTCGCGCAGGCCGAGGAGGTAGATGACGTGCACGTCGCCCAGCTCGTCGGGCCGTGGAAAGGTGTGCTCCACACCCTCCACCTCCACGCGGATCTCCGCGAGCGCCGCGAACTCGCGGGCATCCATGGAGCGCTCGATGAACAGGTCGCCGTCCACCTCCCAGCGGTCGGGGCCGGCGGGCTCGCCGGCGCGGTAGAAGAGCGGGTCGTACGGCTCGCCCTCGCGGCGGCGGAAGTTCTCGTCCTCGGCGTAGTCCATCTCCTCCAGGTCGTCCTCGCCGGCGGCGGACTCGCGGTGGTGGCGGATCTCGTGGGTGATCGTCTCCCACAGCTCGCCCTCCCAGTCGAAGTCGTCGTACTCGCGCGAGAGGGCCAGGAACGAGCCGTAGTACAGGTGCACGCCGGAGCTGACGTCATCGCCGAGGCCGGTCTCGACGTCGTACTCGCCGGTCGCGCACTCGCCCAGCGTGTAGACGTCCGGAAGCTCCGGGTGCGCCATCGCCCGGCTCCACACCTGGAGGTAGGAGACGCCGTGGCGCAGCTCGAGCGGAATCCCGTCGAAGATCTCGCGCGCCCGCCGCTCGAACTCGTCAAAGGTCACGTCGCAACCCCCTGGTGAAGCGTCACGAACGCCAGCGCCAGCACGATGCCCATCGTGAACGAACGAGGGTCGCTCCACTACAACAAAGTACGCCGTCTCCGCCAGGAGCGGCACGACACAGCGCGGGGGAGGCACCGGCATCGGCGCCTCCCCCGCGGCCCGTCTGGGGCGAAGGCTACTTCACCTCGTCCATGCTGCGGACGATGTGCTTCACCAGGCCGTACTCCCTGGCCGCCTCCACGTTCAGCCAGAAGTTGCGGCGCGTGTCGTTCTCGATCCGCTCGATCGACTGCCCCGTCTGCTCGCTGAAGATGCGGTTGATGCGCTCGCGCATGCGCACGATCTCCTGCGCCTCGATTGCGATGTCGGCCGCGGTGCCGCCGGCGCCGCCCGCCGGCTGGTGCAGCAGGAAGCGCGTGTTGGGGAGCGCGAAGCGGTCCTCGAGCGGCACCGCCACGAAGATCAGCGCCCCCGCGCTCGCCACCCACCCCGTCCCGATCATCCTCACCCGCGGCTTGATGAAGCGGATCACGTCGTGGATCGTGTCGCCCGACTCCACGTGGCCGCCCTGCGAGTTGATGAAGATGTTGATCGGCTCGTCCGAATCGGAGGCCATCGCCAGGAGCTGCCCCATGACGTTGGAGACGAGCTGCTGGTTGATGGCGCCGCTGATGATGAGCGTGCGGTTCTTGAACAGCCGGTCGCGCACGCTCTCGGTAAGCGCCGAAGCCGACTTCTCGTTTGCTGTCTGGTCTTCTTCCTGATCGTGGTCCTGATCGTCGCCCTCTTCCCTGCGCATGCTTCCTCCCGTACCTGTGGTGAGCCGTGCGGGACCACGCCCGCCCTTCTGATGCCGGTCCTAGCCGCACGTCCCGTTCCCGCCGCGGCCTCTCGCGACACTATACCGCCGCAACCCGCGTACGGCGAGGGGCACACTCCGCGCAGGCGAGCTTCCACTCGCAACCTCAACCGCCGAGACCTCGATGCCAGACCTCGCCGAACTGTACATCGCGTCGGACTCCGATCCGGCGCACATCGTGGAGTTCCTGCGCGAGCTGGCCTCCGCGTACGAGCTTCCGCAGCCGCTGTACGTGCTGGATGCGGGGTGCGGCCCCGGCCGTCTTCTCGCCCCCCTCGACCGTCTGCGCTGGCAGGTCACCGGGATGGAGCCCCACCCCGACTTCGTCGCCTCCGCCCGCTCCATCGCCCAGTCGAGCCGCCGCGTGAGCGTCCTCCAGGGCGGCTTCCTGGACATCGACCAGGCCAACGAGTTCGACCTCGTCATCGCCGTCAACAGCTCCTTCGCGCACCTGGTCACCCCCGCCGAGCGCGCCGATGCACTCCGGCGCATCCACCGTGCGCTGAAGCCGGGCGGCGTGGTGTTCCTCGACCTCCCCAACTTCCTCTGGATCCTCAAGAACCACCGCCCGCCCCAGCCCTACACCTTTGAAATACAGGGTGAGACGGTGACGCTCAACCGCATCCAGCACATCGACTTCCATGCCGCCACCTTTACCACCACCGACGAGTACGTTCATGCCCACAGCGGCCAGTCGGAAGCCCGCCTGGTCCACAGCTACGGGATAACTACACTTCCCGATCTCCAGCACCACCTCGACGCGGCGGGATTCGAAGACCCGCGCACCTTCAACAGCTACGCCGCGCGCTCTCCGGAGCGCCTGGACGGTGCGCGCATCCTCGTCGCCGCCCGCAAGCCCCTCGCGTAAAGGGGCCTCACACAGAGATGGGGAGGGGAACGGAAAGGCACAGAGAACCCCTTCTTCTGTTCTTTCCGTTACCCTCCGTGGCTCTGTGTGAAACGCGGTAAAAACATCGGCCCGCCACGACATCATCGCAGCGGGCCGAAGTTTCGGTTCTCCGAACGTCAGCGAATCCTTTCCTCCAGGAACCCCGCGATCTCGTCCTGCGAGATGCGCGACTGCTGCATCGTATCCCGGTCGCGGACGGTGACGGTGCCCTGCTCCATCGTCTCGCCGTCGACGGTGATGCAGAACGGCGTGCCGGCCTCGTCCTGCCGCCGGTAGCGCCGGCCGATGGCCCCGGCCTCGTCGTAGAAGCTGGGGATGCCGCGCCGGCGGAGGTCCTGGTGGATCGCGGCGGCGCGGTCCGGCATTCCATCCTTTTTCACCAGCGGGAACACGCCCACCTTGAGCGGCGCCAGCGACGGCTTGATCCCCAGCACCACCCGCGTTTCCCCCTCCACCTCCTCCTCGCGGTACGCGTTGGCCATCACGGCGAGCGTCGCGCGGTCCGCGCCCACCGAGGTCTCGATGATGTACGGGATGTACTTCTCGTTCGTCGCCGTGTCCACGTACTGCAGCTTCTTCCCCGAGAACTCCTGGTGCTTCGTCAGGTCGAAGTCGGTGCGGTTGTGGATCCCCTCGATCTCGCCCCACCCCCCCTCGCCGATGGTGCCGCCGAAGTGGAACTCCACGTCGCCCGCCGCGGCGGCATAGTGCGCCAGCTTCTCGTGTGGGTGGTAGCGGAGGCGGTCCGCCGAGAGCCCCAGCACCTCGGTATGCCAGCGGAAGCGCTCCTCGCGCCACCGCTCGAACCACTCGCCGGCGGTCTCGGGCTTCACAAAGAACTGCATCTCCATCTGCTCGAACTCGCGTGTCCGGAAGGTGAAGTTCCCGGGCGTGATCTCGTTGCGAAAGGCCTTGCCGATCTGCGCGATCCCGAACGGCACCCGCTGGCGTGCGCTGGTCTGCACGTTCAGGAAGTTCACGAATATCCCCTGCGCCGTCTCGGGCCGCAGGTACACGGTGGATGCGTCCTCCTCCACCGGGCCCATGAACGTCTTGAACATCAGGTTGAACTGGCGCGGCTCGCTCCACTTTCCGCGGGTGCCGCACGCCGGGCACTGCACCTGGGGCATCTCCTTCGTCCCGGCCTGCTCCTGCAGCGTGTCCTCGCGGTAGCGGCGGTGGCAGTTGCCGCACTCCACCAGCGGGTCGGTGAAGTTGGCCACGTGGCCGGATGCCTCCCACACGCGCGGGTGCATGAGGATGGCCGCATCGAGCCCCTCGATGTCGTCGCGCTCGTGGACCATGGCGCGCCACCACGCTTCCTTGACGTTGCGCTTCAGCTCCACCCCCAGCGGGCCGTAGTCCCACACCGACCCGGTGCCGCCGTAGATCTCGGACGACTGGAAGACGTACCCGCGCCGCTTGGAGAGGGAGACCAGCTTGTCCATCAGTTCCGTGTCCGCCATGTATCCCGTCAGGAAGATGTTCTCCGTTTCGCTCGGGCGGAGATATTATCCCGCTGCCGGGGTGGAGGCAATCCAAAGGAGGGGAATCTCACACAGAGACACGGAGGGAACGGAAAGAACCGCCAGAGCAGTTCTCGCCGTTCCCTCTCGCTTTTTACTCTGTGTCTCTGTGTGACGCGCCGTTCAGCGGTCCTGGTTCATCCACTCCACGCTGCGGGTGGCGCGCGGATGCACGTCCAGGCGGCGGGCCATCTTGCGGAAGGCGGGGCCGTGGTCCACCGGCAGCCCTTCCACGAACTGCCACAGGTGGATCATCTCGTGCCGCATCGTGTGCTCCGCCTCGCCCGCCGCCCCGTGCAGGCAGAGGCGGCGTGACATCACGATCTCCAGCGGAGTGGCCGAGAAGTGCCCGTTGCGCCGCTTCATCCGCCCGCTCAGGTGGATGGGCACGCGCGGCAGCGACCCGCCGAAGCGCTCCGCGTTCACCCGGTCGAACTCGGCCTGCATGCGCGCGATCTGCGCCCGGTCGGCGGCGGTGGCGCGGCGGGTGCGCGGGCGCGGCGCCGAGTTCGGCGTGGGCGGGATCTGCGCGATGAAACGCCGCACCGCTTCCTTTGCCGCGTTCCTCCGCCGCGCGTTCCTCGCCGTGAACAGCTCGCCGACGGCTACCAGCACCGAGTCCGGCGCGGCGGCGAAAGCCTCGTTGAGCCGCAGGTCGCGCCCCCGGTTCGCCACCGACGCCATGATCCGCCGGTTGCTGGTGAAGACGACGCGCTCCCATGCCCCGCCCGACCTGCGCGCGATCGCCAGCACCTCCGGCCCGCTCCGCTCGCCCGTGCGCCGGGGCTCCGGCACGCGCGGAGGCGCCGCGGCCGGCTTCGGCCTGGGCGCGGGCTTCGGCCCGGGCGCGGGGGGATCGAAGCCGAAGAGGTCCAGCAGCAGCTGCCCGATCTTCACGCCGGCGCCAGCGCGGGGGGACGCTCGGCGTGGCGGTACTCCACCTGGAAGCCCATCGCGCGCGGCACCGCCAGCAGCCGCTCGAAGTCCAGGTCGATGGTGGCGCCGGCCTTCTGCGTCACCTCGTCCTCCAGCGGGAGATCGAAGTCGTCCGCGCCAAACTCCAGCGCGCGGAATGCGTCCTCGTTGAGCGTGAGGACGGAGGTGCGCACGTGCTTGATGTTGTCCAGGAAGATGCGCGACAGCGCCACGTGCCTCCAGTACTCGCGCGGGCTCACCTCGTTGCCGCCCAGCGCCGTGCCGTACGGCTTGTAGCTCCACGGCAGGAACGAAAAGATCCCCTGCAGCCCATCCGCCAGGCACTCGTCCTGTAGCGTGCGGGTGCGCTCCAGGTGCTCCAATCGCTCGTCCAGCGTCTCGTCGAAGCCGATCACCATCGTCGCGGTCGTACGCAGCCCCGCATCGACGACGGCGCGCTGGGCGCGCAGGTACTCGGCCACAGTGTACTTGAACTTGGCGTGGCGCTTCCGGAAGTCCTCGGTCAGGATCTCCGATCCGCCCCCCGTGATCCAGTGCACCCCCGCATCGCGCAGCCGCCCCGCCGTCTCCGCGTACGAGAGCCCGGCCCGGTCGGCCAGGAACATGAACTCGGCGATCGTGAGCGCGTAGAACTCCACCGCGTCGCCGTAGCGGTCGCGCACGGCGGCGAAGAGGTCGCAGTAGTAGTGCAGCGGGAGCTTGGGGTTGAAGCCGCCGTTGAACCCCACCAGGTCGCCCCCGGCGCGCAGGAGGTCTTCGATCTTGGCGAAGACGTCCTCGCGCGACAGCACGTAGCCGCCGTGCTGGTTGGGGAGCACGTAGAAGGCGCAGTAGTCGCACTGCGCCACGCAGACGTTGGTGTAGTTGATGATCCGCATCACCATGTAGGTGGCGCGGTCGGGGGCGTGGTAGCGTGCGCGCACGGCTCCGGCCATGCGCTTCAGCTCGTCGTCGCTCGCATGCTGCCACAGGATGCGCGCATCCTCCACCGATACCCTTCCGCCGTCCTCCACCACGGCGGCGATCTTCCCCACGGCCTCGTTGATCGGCACCCTCTTCTCCTTTCCGGGTCATCCCCTCATACCCCGAAAGATGCGCCGTGTGCTCCGGTGGGTCAATTGGGGCGGGCAGGCGAGTGAACTCGCGGCAACAACAGCACAAAGTCCGCCTTCGCGGACTCGGGGGCGAGATCCGCGCGTCCCCCCCCAATCTCCACGCCGCCTCCGCGCCGTAGGGGCGCGATTCATCGCGCCCACCCTTTCCCCCACCTCGACCACCGCTCCCCGCCGCCAACCCGGCAGGGGCCGACCTGCGTGTCTGCCCACCCTCGCCCCCACCCCGAACCCCGCCCCCGAAGCATAATCCTGTAGGGGCCGCCCCACGTGGCTGCCCGTGCCCCGCCCATTCGCCGCGGCCCGCGGCCCGCGCGTCCGCCCCGGCCCCGCATCCAGGAGCGAATGAATTCGCCGCTGGAACCACACGAAGTCCGCCTCCGCGGACTCACGCATCCGTCCGCGCGCAGCGCCCCCTTTATAGCGGAGAAAAGGCACGGAGAGTACCCACTCTCCGTGCCCCGATCCATCCCTCACTGCGCCTCCGCGACTCCGCGTGAGGCCCGTTGGTCAGAGCCCCGGAATCGCCACGAACTCCAGCTTGAAGTACGGGAACACCGACGGCGCATCCACGCGGTTGTCCGTCTTCGCGCCGGCCACGCCGATCAGGCGGAACGCGGGGGAGAACGCCACCTCCAGCACCGGCCCCGCCTGGAACGCGCGATAGGTGTCGTCCGCCGCCGTGCCCTGCGCCACCAGTTCGGCACCCAGGCTGATCCCGCCGCGCTCGCGGAAGGGCGCGATCTGCTGCAGCCCGCGGCCGCGCGTCCAGAAGTACTCGCCGCCCCAGTTGTAGCTGACGATCAGGTCGGCGCTCGAGCCGCCCTCCGAGCCCCAGTAGTTGCCCTGGAGCGCCGTCACCAGCCCGTCCTCGGCGCCGCCGGGAGCGCCGATCGGCGTCACGTCCTTCCCCTGGATGAAGAGGTAGCCGACGTTGGCCTGCACCGAGCCCGTGGTGAAGCCGTAGCGCAGCTCCACCTGCGGCTGCACCGCGTTCACCGACTCGGTGGTGTTCCCCACCACGGGGTAGGTGAGGTTGTAGCCCATCACGCCCACGCCCACACCGGGACCCAGCCCGGTGGTGTGCACCGAAGCACCGAGCAAAAAGAGCGCGAGATCCTGCGTGTCCAGCTCGGCACCGCCGTACACCACCGCCTGCAGCTGCGCCGAAGCGGGCACCGAAGCGGCCGCGGCCGCCAGCGGGATGCAAAGGAGCGAAACCGCCTTTTTCAGCACGTAGGGTATGGCCATCTTCCTCTCCGGAACGGGTGTCTGGCGCGGGGGGGCTCCCCCGCTCCGCCGGACGCCGATGGCAAATCGCACACCGATCGGAGTCTCAGTCGCCTGCGAAAAAACGGCTCTTCCCACGCCGCGGATCCTGGTGCCAGGGACGACGAATCGGACCAGCGTCCCCTCCGGCACGGGCTCGTCCATCACCAGCCGCGCGCCGCTGGCGCTGATCTCCGCCAGCAGCGCCATCCTCCTCCCCGGCTCCTCGGGCGCGCCGGGGGCCCTGCGCAGCCACACGCGCGCGGGAAGGCGCACCTGCTCCCGCCGTTCGCGCCGCGCGTTGCGCGTCCACTCCGCCGTGCGCGCCAGCAGGGGGCGCGGACCGGTGTACTGCGCGCGCTCCAGCGGCACCGCGTGCTGGATGCAGTGGAGCTCGATGGCGTCGCGCACCCGCAGCGGCACCCCGTCGAACGCCACGCCGATCCGGTACATCGCCGGGCCGGGGCCCTCCAGCTTCACCTCGTGCACCACCCTCCCCCGCACCGTCACCGAGCCGGTGGTAAGCGGAAGCTTCATCCGCAGCTCGGACCCCGCCGGGAGCCGCTCGGGCATGCGGAAGGCGATCCCCGTGGGGTTCAGGTCCTCGGTCAGCGCGATCCACGACCGCGGCTTTCCATGGGCCCCGGCGGGGGTGCGCAGGGTGATGGGGAACTGGTCGCGGAAGCGGTGGTCGCCGCGCTGCTGCCTCACCCGCAGGCTCAGCCCGATGACCGACGCCGCCAGGATGAAGTTGAGCGACGCCCACAGCAGGTTCACCCGGAACGCCGTGGAAGCCCATCCATCCACCCCGTACTCCACCCACCCGTAGCGGTGCGCCATCGTGGCCCACGCCAGCGCCACCAGCGTCGTCACCATCAGCACCACCTGCGGCGCGTAGGTGCGAAAGGGTACGTGCCCCGGCCCCTTTGGAGTGACGGTAAAGCGCAGCGGCCGCGGCCACAGCACGGACGCCACCGCGCGGGTGTACGTCCAGAATTTCGCCATCTGGTAGCGCTCGGACATCCAGGTGTTCGCCGTGCCGCGCGACACCAGGTCCGAAAGGATGAACGAGAGGAGCAGGAACGGCAGGAAGCGGAGCAGGAACTCGCGGTCCACCGCCTTGATGGGCAGCGCGCCGGTGAGGAAGAAGACCAGCGGCGCGCAGTAGAACACCAGCTTCTGCACCCCGCCCACGTACGCCGTCAGCGAGCCGAAGTACGACACGCGCTGCGACAGGGTGAGCCCCGGGTGGGCGAGCGGGTTGAAGCGGCGGAGGACCTGCATGGCCCCCTGCCCCCAGCGCAGGTGCTGCACGTGGAACGCCGTGGCCGAGCCCGCCGCCAGCCCGTACGCCAGGCTCTCGCCGTAGTACGCCGACCGCCACCCCGCGGCGTGCAGCAGGAGCGAGGTCTCGATGTCTTCGGTGATGCTGTGCGTGCCGAAGCCGCCGATCGACTCCAGCGCCTCTCGGCGGAAGACCGCGCACGAGCCGCAGAAGAAGGCTCCGTTGATGGAGTCCTTGCCGGGCTGGATCACCGAGAAGAAGAGCCGCTGCTCCTCCCAGATCCGCTGCCACGACTCGTTGACGTCGTAGGTGAAGCCGTCCGTGTTGTAGAAGTCCTGCGGCGCCTGCACGAACGCCAGCTTGGGGTCTTCGAAGAAGCCCAGCAGCCGGTCGAGGATGTGCGGGAGCGGCACGTGGTCCGCGTCTAGCTGCAGGACGAAGTCGCCGCGGGTGTGCTTCAGCGCGTGGTTGAGGTTCCCCGACTTGGCGTGCGCGTTGTCTTCGCGACGCAGGTAGCCGATGCCGAGCTGCGCGGCCATCGCCTTCACCTCGTCGCGCTTCCCGTCGTCCAGGATGTAGGTGCGGTGCGGATAGCGGATGGCGCGCGCGCCCACGCAGGTGCGGCGGATCACCTCCAGCGGCTCGTCGAAGGAGGTGATGAACACGTCCACGCTCAGCCCCTCCGCCGGCGTCACCGGATCGCGGTGCTTCAAACGCCACACGGAGTGCACCATGATGAACGCCGTGAGCAGCCCCCACGTCTCCGCCAGCACCAGCGGGATGGAGAACCAGAGCGCTTCGGTGTTCAGCGACTGCGTCCACCGCCAGGAGATGTAGTAGACGCCGTACGCAAGCGTCACCACCGCCAGCATGCGGATCATCCGCTCCTGCCACTCCGGGAGGCGCGGCACCGAGTATCGCGTCGCCTTGCGCGCCTGCACCGGCGGCGCCGGCACCACCGGCTCGGCCAGCATCGCCGGAAGCTCGTGCACCGTCGCCGTCTCCAGCTCCGGCGCGACCTCAGCGAGATTCGCAGGAACGGAATCCGGCTCCGTGAAGAGCTCCATCGCGGGATCGACGTGGAGCTCCGTCGCCAGTTCAGGCGCGAGCTGCGCGGGCGAATCGGCTGCGAGCGCGGGCCCTGGCTCCAGCTCGGCAGACGACGGGACCTCGCCGAGCGCTACGGCCTCGTCATCGGACGAGACATCATCGAACGCTGCCACCTCATTGAGGAACGTGACATCACCGGACGACGTAGCCTCGTCTGCGAACTCGGGCTCCAGCTCCGCGGACGGCGCGACCTCATCGAGGGACGTGATCTCGTCCAGCGGCGCGGCCTCGACGGACGGCGCGACCTCGTCGAACGTCGTGACTTCATCCAGCGGTGCGGCATCGACCGGCGGCGAAACCTCGTCGAGTGCTGCTGTCTCGAACGCCGGTTCAATGTCATCAACCGGTGCGGCCTCAACAGACTCCGCGATGTCGTCTCGCGGGGCGGTTTCGACTGACGGCGCCAGGTCGTCCAGCGCTGTGGCCTCGACGGGCGGCGCAATCTCGTCGAGCGCTACGGCATCGATGGACGGCGCAACCTCACCGAGCGGTTCGGCTTCCACATAACGCGCGACCTCGTCGAGCCACGCAGCGTCCTCGACGGGTGGAGCCTCGACTGGTGCCGCGACCTCATCGAGCGGCGTGGCGTCCGCGAGCGGTGCGGCTTCGGCAGCGAGCGCAGGCTCAGGCTCGGCGACCGGGTCCGGCACGGAGACGTCGTAGGCCGCCGCGGGCTCCGCGATGGTGGCGTCCGCTTCGGACAGATCGTCGGCCGCGGGCTCGGCGAACGGCTGCGGCTCCGCGGCGGGCTGGGCTTCGACGACAGGCAGAGGCGCGGCGAACGCCTCGGCCGCGGGTTCCGGCTCGCCGGGGGCGAGCGCGGCGGCGACCTCGCAGCGGGAGCCGAGGACGCGGCGGATCCCCTCCACCTCGTCCGGCTCCGCCAGGGCGAGCGCGTGTCCCAGCCGCGCGCCCAGATCGCGCAGCCCCGGCGCGTCGAACGGCGCGTAGAACAGCAGCAGGCCGCCCGCGCGGGCCACCTCCGCCCGCGCGACGGACCAGTGCCGGTGCGCGAACACCTGCTCCGGGTCCGGCGCATCACCGGAGGGGAGGAACGAGAAACCCAGCCCCTCCACGGGCCGGGCGGTGCGCCGTACCGATGCGCCAAAGAGGACCACGTCCGCGGCCCCCTCGTCGTTCGGAACGCCCAGGTGCAGGTGCAGCGACGGCGACTCGAAGTCCAGCTCCGCCAGCACCACCAGCCTCCCCTCCGACGCCGCCTCCTGCGCGATGGCGACCGCGGCCTCGGGACCCCACCCTTCCGCCCTGGCGCGCGGCCCGGTCACCAGGAGGATGGCGTTCCACACCGCGGCCCGCCCCGCCAGCAGCGCCCGAACCGGGTCCGGCCCCTCCGGCGTGGCCGGAGGGGCAGGTGCGGTGTCGAGAGCGGAAGGCGAGTGCATCGTCCTGGCGGTCACGGATCCTGTCTCAGGCCCCCAGCACCCCCGCGGAGACCGGGCGCGCGGAACGGGCCGCGTCGCGCGGCTCCTCGAGAAGCTGGAGCGTCGCCTCGCGGGGGAAGGTCGCCTCGCCGCGGCGCAGGAGGGCGTCCAGCGTGGCGCGCACCTCCGGGAACTCCGCGTCCGGCGGGAAGCATACGTCCGCCCCGGCGCCGAGAAGCTCCACGCGACGGCGGGCGTCGGCTGCATCCACCACCAGCACCGGGAGCGATGCGGCCAGCGCGCGCACCTCGCGCACCAGCGCGGCGGCATCGGCGTCCGGAATGTCGGCGCCCACCACCAGTGCCTGCGGGGCCCCGGCGCGCAGCCGCTCGCGCAGCGCGGCGGCGGTGCCGGCCGTCTCGGTGGCGTAGCCTTCGCCGTGCAGGCGCGCCGCCAGCTCCAGCGCGCGCAGCTCAAGGGGGTGCACCACCGCCACGCGCCCGCCCCACCCGTAGCCGATGCCGTGGCGCTCGCGCTGCGCGAAGACGCGGCGCAGGACGCTCACCACAAGCGGGTCGAAGGCGCTGCCGGCCTGGCGCTGCAGCTCGTCCACCACCGCCGCCGCTCCGGAGCGGCCCTCGCCCAGCAGCGCCGCCGCCGCGCGGGCAACCGCAAGCACCCGCGCCGGAAAGGGAATCTGCTCCTCGCGGAGGCCGGCCGGGAGCCCACCGCCGTCCCAGCGCTCGTACTGGTGCGCCAGCGCCTCGCGGGCCGCCTCGGGAAGCGCCACACCGGAGAGGAGCTGCAGTGTGACCGCGAGGTTGCGCCCCGGCTCGCCGCTGGAGCCGCCCAGGTCGCCCAGCAGCGCCGCCAGCCCGAGCGCTTCCTGCTGCGGAGCGCTCAGCCCCAGCTCGCGTCCCAGCGCCTGCACCAGCAGGCGGCGCAGGCTGCTCTCGGCGCGCATCACCGGCCCGTCGCGCTCCAGCAGCCGCACGAGCACTTCGGCCAGCGCGGCGGTGGACGAGCCTCCGGCGGCGTCTTGCGCGGGAGCCGCGTCCTGCGCGGACGCCGCGGGCGGGGTGCTCACGGAAACGGCTTCATCGTCGGCCGTTTCGGGGGCCGAGACGGCGCGCTGGACGGGCTTTGGCATGATGTTCCTCGCAATACGTGTCAGGAGGGTGTGCCTTGGACAACGGTCGGCCGGGTGGCCAGCGGCGGGCAAAGCGTCGCGGCACCTCTCGCCAGCCGGTGCGGCGACGTGAGGCGGGCCCGCAACTCCAAAGCAAGAAGCTTGCCCCCAAAAAAGCCTGTTTCCGGGGCTCGCGCAAGTGTAATGTTACGTTTCATCCTAACAGAATGTGCTAGTCGCGGCGCCTCCCCGGCCATGCGCGCCGCAGAGCGCTGGCGGCCAGGAGCCACGCGACCCCGCCGATGGCCATCAGCAGCACGATCCCCGCCGGCACCATGAGCGCCGCGAAGGCCACCGAGAACACCGTCTTTCCTGTCTTCGCCAGCGGCGGCGCGTCTTCCCTCAGCTTGACCGGACGGGCCGTATCCGCCCTGCCCGCACCCTCAGGTACGACGCTCGACGCGGGCACCACGTTCGGATAGGACTCCGCCGACTCACCCTCGGGCGACCGCGACGGAGCCGGCCTCGGGGCGATCACCGGCTCACCGCTCAGCGGCGAGTCCGCGGGCTCATCCTCCATGCGCGCCGTCATCGCGGCTGCGCCAGCCGAGTCGGCGGTAATCGCGGGCGTGCGCGCCAACGGATCCGATGTGCTGGATGGCGTGCGCGGTGCCAGCACTGTTGCCGCACGCGACGATGTGTCGGGCGCAGCCGTCTCTCGGCGCGGCGTCGGCGCGGGGGCGACCGCCGCCAGGCGAGGTGCCGGGGCGCGGACCGTCGTATCCCGGCGAGTCGCACGGTTCGGCGGCACTCCGCGAGATGCGGAGGCTACCGGTGTGTCGCCGAGAGTTGTGCGGGTCGGCGCAAGCGTTTCCCGGCGCGTCGCTGGCGATGCCGGTTCGCGGCGTGGGGCCGCGGCTCGCGCAGATGTCTCCCGGCGAGCAGTCGGCGCACGCGTCTCCCGGCGCGGCGCTGTGGATCGCGTTGCGGTGTCGCGCCGAACCACCTGCGTCGGAGGAATGCGCTCGCGGCGAAGGGTTGGTGCGGCGGTGTCGCGCCGGCGTGCCGGCGTGGTCGGCGGCGTCTCCAGCAACGCCGGCGTCGCGGTCTCGGTGCGGGATGGAGCGGAAGAAGCCGGGCGAGAAGGTGCGGGCTCGGGGGCGCGGGTGCGCGGGCGGGGAACGGCGCGGGGGGGTACCAGGCCCGACGCCACGCGAACGGGCGGAGGCTCGATCCGGCTCACCTCCGCATCGCCGACCCTTACCGACGACAGCCTTCCGGCCGGGTACTCGTGGACGGCGACGGCGAACTCCCGCGGCCGGAGCCACACGCAGCGCGAGCCGCCGGCCACGGAGCCGGCGGCGCCCCACAGCACCGCGTCGAAGCGGACCGCCACGGGGTACGGGTTGGTGTTCTCTACGACGAGGTGCCCGGCGGAGGGAGTGCGGTTCGTGTCCAGCCAGGCGTGAAACACGACGCCGGAGCGCGTCGCCGCGGGGATGAACTTGACCAGCGCGGGGGCCGAAGAGGAAGAAATTGCGAGCGACCCCTGGCACGTGGCCTGCGCTTCCGCCACCTTGCCCGTCGCCAGCGCGCACACGCCCGCCAGGAGCGCCGCGGCGACGCTCCCGTTGCGGGCCGGCGGCCGCGCGCGCGGGGGCCTTCCCGCCCGGGCAACGGACCGTGTCCATCCGGCCCCAACGATGAAATCCCGATTCGTGCAGAATCCCACGGTGTACGCCACGGCCCTCATGCTCGGTATTGGGGGCTGGCTCGTGTTGACCTCTCCGGACGGGAGCTCCGGAAGTTCAGGCGACGCACATCCCGCGCCCCAGGCTGCGCGTGCGGCCCAGACTGCGCGTGTGGCCCAGGCTGCGCGTGCGGCCCAGTCGCGCCCCCTGCCCCGCTTCGAGCTGGACACGCTTCCCGGCGAGCGGGCGGCCTTCATGTTGGCCGCCCAGAGTGCCTGGGTGTACGTGGAGCGCGAGTACCAGCCGTCCACCGGCCTCGTAAACTCGGTCGCCGCATACCCGTACGCAACGATCTGGGACATGGCGAGCGGGCTGGCGGCGCTGTACTGCGGGAACCGGCTGGGGCTGCTGGAGGACGACGAGTACGACCGCCGCATGCGCCTGGCCCTCAACACGCTCGGCCGCCTGCGGCTGTACGACGGGATCGCGTTCAGCAAGAACTACTCGACGCGCACCGGCGTCATCGCCGGGCGCGACGACCGCGACTGGAGGTCGGCGGGGCGCGGCACGGGGTGGTCCGCCACGGACATCGGGCGGATGCTGATCTGGCTGCACGTCATCCGCACCAACCAGCCGAAGTACGCGCCCAAGATCGACTCCGTCGTGGCGCGGCTGGACATGAGCGAGCTGGTGAAGGACGGCTACCTGTGGGGCTCCACCCTCACCCCGGCCGGCCGTGAGCTGAGGTACGTGGAGGGGCGCATCCCCTACGAGCAGTACGCGGCGGCGGGCTTCGCGGCGTGGGGCCACCGCGCGGAGCAGGCGCTGAACCCCGCGGTGAACGCCATCCCCATCACCGTGCTGGGCGTGCCGCTGGTGGCGGACCGGCGCGGGCAGGACCACCTCACCAGCGAGCCGTTCGTGCTGCACGGCCTGGAGGTGGGATGGACGCCGCCGCTGCGCGACCTGTCGATGCGGATGCTGGAGGTGCAGCGCGAGCGCTTCAGGCGGACCAAGCAGGTCACCATCGTGAGCGAGGACGCCATCCCCCGGCCGCCGTACTACTTCTACTACTACAACGTGAACCTGCAGGGGAAGACGTTCGTGGTCAGCGCGCAGGGCTCCAACAACGCCTCGCGCACTGAGCGCTGGGTGAGCGCCAAGGCCGCCTGGGGATGGCACGCGCTCCTTCCCAGCGACTACACGCGCATCGCCCTGCGCACCGTGGCCGACGCGCGGCGCACGACCGGGTGGAGCTCCGGCGTATACGAGGCGAACGGGCGCTCCACGGGCGGCGAGAACGTGAACACGGCGGCCGTGATCCTGGAGGCGGCGCTCTATCGCATGACCGGCCGTCCGCTCGCGGCACCCGCGCCGCGGGCAGTCCGTTAGACCGCAACTGCATGTCTCACGCAGTGGCGCAGAGACGCAGGAGAGGGAGGCCTCGCGAACACAAAGCTTTCGCGAAGCGTGGGGATGAATTAAATGGTTGGGGAGAGGCTGGATCTCTGCGCCCCTCTCGTCGTCTCCGCGTCTCCGCGTGAGGCCCGCTGTTCCACCCCTGTAAACCAACGGAGACCATGAGCATCAGGCGAATCGCGGTGCTGGCCTGCATCCTTTCCACGGCGGGGTGCGCGACCGTCGGCCGGCGCCCCGCGCCCAAGTCGGTGTCGGGGACGCTGGCGCACGGAGAATTCGTGAACGTCCCATCCGGCACCGTGAACGACTGGAGCCTGCTGGTGTCGCCGATGCGGATGGGGCTGGAGGAGCCGCGCTCCGAGAACGACAACCGCCTCCTCGCCATCCGCGTGTTCGCCACCGTCGCCACCGACACCTCGTGGCAGGTAACCGCGCAGTACCGCTTCGGCTACGCCATGAACAACGGCTCGGTGTTCTGGGTCCCCGGCTCCGCCAACTTCCTCCTCGTCCCGCGCTGACGGGCGGATACAGAAAAGAAGCGCCCCGCCGAGAGCATCTCTCGGCGGGGCGCTTTCGCGTGCGGTCCGCTCAGCGCGAGGCGAGCATGTTGGCGCTGCGGGAGGCGGCGGGGGCCTCGTTGTAGGCCATCGCGACCCCGCTGTCGCGCATGGCGTCGCGGAAGGCGGCGAGCGAGGCGGCGCTGGAGTTCACGCGCCAGTCCGTCTCCTTGTCCATGTTGAACCAGACGGCGCCCACCACGTTGGGGTGCGAGCGGAGGGTGGCGTAGGCTTCGCGGATCCAGCGCGCCTTGGCGTCGCCGCTCCCCTCGTCCGACGCGAACTCGCCGATCAGGATCGGCTTCCCCGGGTAGCGCCTGGCCAGGTCGGAGAGCATGTGGTCGGCCGAGGCGCCGTCGAACATCGCGGCCGGGGCCAGCCAGTCGCCGCCCCACAGCTTGGGGGCGTTGAAGCCGTGCGCGCCCACGTAGTCCACGTAGTCGCCGCCCGGGTAGTAGTTGCCGTACCAGTTCCAGTGCGACTCGCCGGTGGCCCGGTTGGTGAGCGGGTTGCCTACGTTGGGGTTGAAGACCCAGCGCACGTTGGTGGCGCCCTCGCGGCGGAAGATGTCCACGATGCGGCGCCACGCCTGCCCGTAGCGGGCCGGGGCGTTGCGGTCGCCGCCGTTGGCGGCCCCCTGCCAGGCGTAGTCCCAGTTGCCGTTCATCTCCCACGCCGGCTCCACCAGCACCACGGTGCCCAGCGAGGCGAGCTGGCGGGCCATGCGCGCCAGCTCGGCGTCCGCCTTCCCGGCGATGATCGGCTCCAGCACCCCGGTGCGCGGACCGCCGGCCCAGCGCACGTCGAGCGCAAGGTAGCTGGTGGCGCCGGTGGAGACGACCTCGCGCACCAGCTTGCCGCACCACCCGGTGGCGGAGAAGTCGCACGACAGGTCGTGGAACGTCTTCACCAGCGCCGGCTGCTTCCCGGTGAGCTTCCCGAAGTCGCGGATGGCGCCGGCGATGTGCTCCGGCGTGCTGAGCGCGTCGCCCAGGTACGCCCCGCCGAAGAACGGGCGGTTGGCCGGGTCGGCGATCATCGGGGAGGTCGTCGGCTCCGTCTCGGTCGGCGTGGAGCCGGTGGGGGAGTCGCCGCTGCAGGCGGAGATCGCGAGGATCACGAGGGGGAGGAACAGCGCGGCTGGACCGCGGCGTACGGTGCGCGTGGATCGCATGGCACATCACCCTCTTCGGCGGCCCGACTGGCGTGGCGGGCGTGTGGCCCGCGGTAGCCTCGTAGCTTTGCGTCCCCGTCTTTCGGCGGGTTTGCCGTTCTCGGTGGGGGCCCGGGGCGTCCGGGCGAGGAACCGGGCGGCATACCGCCCGCCCTCTCCATTCGCACGGCGCGTTCCGGCGCCGTGCAGAATGCCAACTTGCTGTTTCTCAATTACTTACGTCTGCGGCTCCGGTGGTCGGCGCGGCCGGGAGTGCCGTGTTTTGCGGTGGAAGCTGAATTTTGCA
Source organism: Longimicrobium sp. (assembly GCA_036389135.1). Taxonomy (NCBI): domain Bacteria; kingdom Pseudomonadati; phylum Gemmatimonadota; class Longimicrobiia; order Longimicrobiales; family Longimicrobiaceae; genus Longimicrobium; species Longimicrobium sp. The sequence goes on along the minus strand of DASVQP010000048.1, from coordinate 162,949 downwards.
ACAGCAGTCTCACACAGAGACGCGGAGGAAACGGAAAGACACAGAGGAAACAACCTTTGCTTCTTGTTGTTTCCTCTGTGTCTCTGTGTGATGCGCGGTTGCCGTGCTCTCAGCTTGACGATTCGCGGCGGCGGAGGAGCGCGTCGAGGGTGGCGCGAACCTCGGGGAACTCGGCGTCGGCGGGGAAGCAGACGTCCGCGCCGGCGCCGAGGAGCTCCACGCGGCGGCGGGCGTCGGAGGCGTCGACCACGAGCACCGGGAGCGAGCCGCCCACCGCGCGGACCTCGCGAACCAGCGCGGCCGCATCCGCGTCCGGAAGGTCGGCGCCCAGCAGCAGCGCCTGGGGCGAGCCGGTGCGCAGCAGCTCGCGCAACCCCGCGGCGCTGCCGGCGGTCTCGGCGGCGTAGCCCTCGCCGTGCAGGCGCGCGGCGAGCTCCAGCGCGCGCAGCTCGTGGGGGTGCACCACCGCCACCCGCCCGCCCCAGCCGTAGCCGATGCCGTGGCGCTCGCGCTGCGCAAAGACGCGGCGCAGTACGCTGACCACCAGCGGGTCGAAGGCGCTGCCGGCCTGGCGCTGGAGGTCGTCCACCACCTGGCCGGCACCGGGGCGGCGCTCGGACAGCAGCGCCGCGGCCGCGCGAGCGACGGACAGGATGCGTGCCGGGAAGGGAATCCGCTCCTCCCGCAGCCCGGCGGGGAAGCCGCCGCCGTCCCAGCGCTCGCACTGGTGCGCCAGCGCCTGGCGGGCGGTCTCCGGAAGCGTGACGCCGGAGAGGAGCTGCAGCGTGACCGCGAGCTGCCGCCCCGCATCCGCAGCGCCGCCGTCGCGCAGCTCGCCGAGGGCGCTGAGGAGCGCCGCCAGCGCGAGCGCGTCCTGCTGCGCGGGCGGAAGGCCGAGCTCCCGCGCCAGCGCGACCGCCAGCAGGCGGCGCAGGCTGCTCTCGGCGTGCATCACCCCGCCCTGCTGCTCCAGGACGCGCACCAGCACCTCCGCCAGCCCCGCGGCGCCGGCGCCCATCTCCGCTTCGGGCGTATCCTGGGGCGCGCCGTACATCTCGGCGCGGATCTGAGCCAGCGGGTCGGCCTGCGGGGGCGGCGCCGGCCTGGCCGTGTACGCGAGCTTCGCAAGCTCGTCGAAGCGAACCGGTCCCGCCTCGGGCTCTTCGTCGAAGGCCTCCGCCTCCGGCTCCGTCACCGGCTCGGCGGGAACAGTCTCGATCTGCGCCTGGGTTTCCACGAAGCGGGTGACGTCTTCGTCCGCGCCTTCGAAGATGGAGGTGACTGCGGCTTCGGCCTCGCCCTCCTCTTCCGCGTCCGACGCATCATCATCCATCTGGATCACCACGATGTCGCCGGGCGCAACTTCGTCCACTTCCTCGTCGTCCGGGAGGGACGTGTCGGGGGCAGCGTGATAGGCGACCGGGACGTCATCCGCGACGGGCGCTTCCTCCACTTCCGGGTTGTGAGTGGATGCGGCCCAGCGCTCCGCCACGTAGGCAGAGGGCGCGAGCTCGGCGGCGGCGACGCCATCGAGAACGCCTTCGAACGGCTCGGCTTCCTGCTCCGCGGCGGCCGGCTCCGGCTCGGCCGCGAGCGGCGCGGTGTCGGCGTCCAGCTCCGACGGGTCGGCGACCTGGACCGGCTCGGCGGGCACGATGGGCTCTGGCGGCGCGGCTTCGGCAACCGTTTCCGGAAGCTCTTCCCGCGGGGGCACATACGCGCTGTCGGCGGGTACTTGATCCGGCGCGACGGGTGACTCGAAGACCGTCTCCTCCCTGCCGCGCGCGTAGTCGCGGACGGGGGCGGGGGGCGCGGGCTGCGGCTCGTCCACGCGGCCGCCGGTGACGGTGCGCACGAGCCACGAGAACCGGCTCTTCGGCGGCGCCGCTGCAGACTCGGGCTCCGGTTCGCGCACGGGCTCCGCCGGCGGAGTGGGCGCGATGAGATCGGGCTGGCGCATACGCCACGCGGGCGTGGCCTCGGGCTCGCGGACGGGCTCAGGCTCGGGGGTGGGCGCGGGCGGCTCGGCCGGGCGCATACGCCACGCGGGCACCGGATCGGGCTCGCGCGGGGTCTCGGGGGCGGGAGGCGCGGGCGGCTGCACGCGGCGCATGCGCCAGGCCGGGACCGGCTCGGCCGGGGCGGGCGCGGGCTCCGCGGCGGAGGCGGGCTCGGCGTCTTCCTCGTCGAAGTCGGGAGCCACGATCTCGGACTCGCCGTCCTCCGGGTCGCCGTTCTCCAGGCGCACCACGCGGCGGTAGAGCTGCATCGCCTCCACGCGGCGCCCCGCGGCCTCCGCGATGTCGCCGAGGGCACGCAGGGCCACGATGTTCTCGGGGTCCAGCCGCACCACGTCGCGCCACACGGCGGCCGCGCGCTCGTCCTCGCCCTGGTCGGCCAGGACCCGGGCCAGGACCACCAGGCCGCTGGGGTAGTCGCCGTGCCGCCGCAGCCCCTCGGTGAGCACCTGCTGCGCCTGCTTGAGCTCGCCCGCCTTGCGGTGCGCCTCGGCCAGGTGGACGAAGACGCGGCTTCCGGGGTTGCGCGCGTATTCTTCTTTGAGCTTGCGGAGCTGGCTTCGGGAGGTGTCGGCCATGTTGGCTTCGAGGAGTTGGATGCAGAGGCGCCGGACGCGCGGAGGCACCGGTCCCCACACAATCGGGCCGGAGCGCGGGTCCTGCAAGGTCTGCGGCGGCGGCCCCACCGGCCGGAGCGCACATCGTGGGCCAATCGCCCCCGAGTCGCAGCGTTTTTGTTACACCCAAGCTGCTACTTCCCTGGTCCGCAGATTGCAGGAAACGGTGTTCAGCAAGGCAACCGAATGGCGTCCGCTCCAGATGCCGCCTGGCATCTGCCGGTGTCGCGACCAATCCAAATACAAAGCCTAATGACCGCAGCGATCGCCCGCGCAGCCCGGCTGGCCGCAGTCGTGCTCGCCCTCGTTTGCGCGCTCCCCGGCGGGGTGCAGGCGCAGCAGGCCTCGGTCGATCCGCTGCGCCCCGGCGACCTGATCCGGCTGAAGATCTGGCGCGAGCCGGACCTCTCCGGCGAGTTCCGCGTGGACGACGAAGGTGTGGCGGTGCTGCCCCGCCTGGGACCCACGCAGGTCGGCGGGCAGGAGCCAGCGGCGCTCACCGCCCGGCTGGTGGCGGCGTACGCGGACTTCCTCCAGCACCGATCCATCGAGGTGGTGCTCCTCCGCCGCATCCAGGTGCTGGGCGCGGTGCGCAACCCGGGGATCTACTCGGTGGAGCCCAGCATGACCGTTTCGGATGCCCTGGCGCTGGCCGGCGGGACCACGTCGGAGGGGAACCCCAAGCGGATCGACCTGATCCGCGGCGGGCGCCGCCTTCCGGTGGCGCTCTCCGCCGAGACGCGCCTGGCCGCAACCTCCATCCGCTCCGGCGACCAGCTGTTCGTGCCGGAGCGGGGCTGGATCACCCGCAACACCGGGATCGTGACCGCCGCGATCACCGGCACGGTGGGCCTGCTGATCGCGCTACTTAGCCGCTGAGGTGTACATGAACGAACGACTCGCCCTTCCGGGCTCCACGACGCCGATCGCCCCCGCGGCGGCCCCCGGCGTGGTGCCCCGCACCGTGTGGGGCGCGCTGCGCCGGCACCGCTGGCTGATCCTCGCCTGCCTGGCCGCGGGGCTGGGAACCGGCTTCATGCTGGTGCGGCGCATCGAGCCGTCGTACCAGGCGCAGACCTCGCTGCGGGTGAGCCCGCCGCGACCCGGCCTGCAGACCGCCGCGCCCGCCGTCGCGGTGGTGGAAGACGACAACATCGCCACCGACATCCGGGTGCTGCAGAGCCGCACGCTGGCAGAGGCGGTGGTGGACTCGCTGCGGCTGCAGGTGACGGTGGCGAAGCCCGGCGGCGCGCGGCGCTCGTCGCTCCTCGCCGGCATGGCGGTGGCGGCGGACGTGCAGCCCGCCCACTACCGCTTCGAGCGGCGTGACGACCTGACCTTCGACGTCACCGACGCGGAGAGCGGCGCCAGCATCGGCACCTTTGCGCCGGGCGCCGAGGTGAGGATCCCCGAAGGGCAGCTCGTGCTGGCGCGGACCGCGTCGCGCACCGCCGAGTTCGAGATCGCCATCGACTCGCGCCAGGGCGCCGCCGCGTCGCTGATCGACGCGACCGACGTTTCGCAGCAGGACCGCAACGCCAGCGTGGTGGACATCCGCTACGAGGGGAGCGACCCCGAGCTGGTGCGCGACGTGCCCAACGTGCTCGCCGCCAACTTCATCGCCATGCGGCGCGAGGTGCACAGCACCGAGGCGCGCACCACCGCCAACTTCCTGCGCGGGCAGCTGGGTACCATCAAGGGGCAGCTCACCGAGGCGGAGAACAAGCTCCAGGCCTTCCGCGAGGCGAACCAGGTGGTCGACCTGCCGGTGGAGGCGAGCACGCAGGTGGCGCGGCAGGCGCAGATGCAGGCGGAGCGCGGGGTGCTGGAGGCGGAGCGGGCGTCGCTCGGCAACCTCATCAGCCAGGCGCGCACCCGGGCGCGCATCCCCGGCCAGCCTTCCCCCTACCGCGAGCTGGTGGGCCACCCTTCCCTGCTGCGCAACGAGGCCGCGTCGGAGATGCTGCGCTCGCTGACGGCGGTGGAGAGCCAGCGCGCGGAGCTGCTTACGCGGCGCAAGGAGCACGACCCGGACGTGGTGGCGCTCACGCAGCGCGCCCAGGCCCTGGAGTCGCAGCTCACCTCGCTGGTGACGACGTACCAGCGCGGGCTCGCCAACCAGGTGTCGTCCATCGATAACACGCTGGGCACCTTCTCCCGGCGGATGGACCAGATCCCGGGGAAGCAGCTGGAGTTCGCGCGGCTCTCGCGGCAGACGCGGGTGCTGGAGGAGACGTACGGGCTGCTGCAGACGCGCCTCAAGGAGGCGGAGATCACGCAGGCAGTGCAGGACCCGGGTGTGCGGGTGGTGGAGGCGGCCGACCTCCCCATGAAGCCGGTCGGCTCGCAAAAAGGGCTCCTGCTGGGGCTCACCGGGATCGCCGGGCTGCTGCTGGGGGTGGGCGCGGGGATGGTGCGCGAGTACCGCGACGGCACCGTGCACAGCCGCGACGACGTGCAGGCCGCCACCGGCTACCCCGTGCTCGGCTGGGTGCCGCGCATCGCGGAGCTCAAGGAGTCGGAAAAGCGCCCCGGCGCCCTGGCCTCGGCCAGGCGGATGCTGACTCCCGGGGGCGGAGGCACCGCGCTGGTCCCCGCGGGGGCGCTCCCGCTGCTGCCGGGCACCGCCGCCGGGCCCTCCCCCGCGGCCGATGCCTACGAGTGGCTGCACCGCAACCTGCAGTTCGCCGAGCCGGACGCGGAGGTCAAGACGCTGGTGGTGAGCAGCCCGCTGCCCGGCGACGGGAAGAGCACGAGCGCGGCGGGGCTGGCGGTTACGCTGGCCCGGCGTGGGCTCAAGGTGCTGCTGATCGACGCGGACCTGCGCCGCGGCACGCTCAGCACCCGCATAGGGCCGCGGAAGCGCGGGCTCAGTGACCTTTTGGCCGGCAACGCGTCCTTCCAGCAGGTGCTGCGCACCGTAGACGTTGGGAATGGCAACGCTTTGCATTACATTCCAACCGGCGTCCTTCCCGCGGACTGCACCAGGCTGCTCGGCTCGGCCCGCGCGCAGGCGCTCATGGAGTGGCTGCGGCAGAAGTACTACCTGGTGATCCTGGACACGCCCCCCATCAACGTCTTCGCGGACACCGCCGTCCTGGGCGGCTACGCGGACGCGGTGATGCTGGTGGCGCGGGCCGGGGTGACCCCCTTCGACGCCCTGGTGGAGTGCGCCGAGCAGTGCCGCCGGGCCCGCCTGCCGGTGCTGGGCACGCTGCTCAACGACATCGACCCGGACCGCGACCGCGAGTACGACGCCGCCTACAAGTGGCAGTCGTACGCCCAGAGCTACTACACGGCATCGCAGGCGTAACGATCCCCGCAGCGCACGTAACATGAACGCGCCAAAGCGGATCGGCATATAATTTTACAGGGGAAACACCCGCTGCAGATGGTACGGAATTCGCTTAGCCCCATAGCAAGGACGGACGCCGGAGAGGAACCCGGTGGTAACAGCCTGAGCGTCGTCCGGCGCTTCGGTCCGCACCCGAGAAGAGCACACCCGCCGCGAGGCGGGGCCGCAGAGCCAGGGGTCTCGCAGGTGCAGCAGCCTGCCGAGACGGCCCAGCCGCCGAAGGTGAGCGTGATGAGCACTCCAGTACTGAAAAGCCCCTTTCTTCGAGCGTTCCCCGGCGTCGGGCTCTTTCCGTCGCCCAGGACCGCGGAGCCCACGGCGCCCGCGGCGGGAATCGCCGCGGCGAGCCCGCCCGAGCGCAACGCGTTCACCCCGGAGCTGGGGGGGACGCTGGACACCTTTGCGGCGCTCGCGGTGCTGTTCGCGGTGTGGGCCTTCGCCAACCTCCAGCGGCTGCCGGCGGGGGTCGACGCCTTCCTCGCCCAGCAGGTGAGCGTCAAGAGCGCGGTGATGGTGGGCGGCTTCGCCCTCGTCTGGCCGCGCATCCTGTCGCTGGCCGGCCTGTACGAGCCGGGGCCCTTCCGCCGCCGCGAAGACATCCTGCGCGTGCTCGCGGCGTGCACGGTGGGCGCGGCGCTGGCATTCGCCTTCCCGCTGATGGCGTTGAGCCCGGCGCTGCGCGTGCAGACGGCGCTCTTCTTCTGGGCGGGCTCGGTGGGCGCCACGCTGGCGATCCGCGCGCCCTTCTGGACGCTGGTGGGCACCGCCCGCACCCGCACGGTGCGCCGCGTGATCGTGCTGGGGAGCGGCCCGCGTGCGCTGCGGGTGGCGCAGGAGATCCGCGCCAGCGGCGAGGGGGTGGAGCTGCTGGGCTTCGTGGACTCCAACGACCACCACCTGTCCGAGAGCCTGGACGCGCCCAAGCTGGGCTCGCTGGAGGAGCTGGAAGAGATCCTGATGCACCAGGTGGTGGACGAGGTGCTGATCGCCCTCCCCATCAAGTCGTGCTACGAGCAGATCCAGCACGCCATCGGCGTGTGCGAGCGCACCGGCACCGAGTCCAAGTACCTGGCCGACGTCTTCCAGGTCGCGGTGGCCCGCCCCCGCCTGGAGCACGGGGACCGGCTCTCGGTGGTGGCGATGAAGGTGTTCCACGACGACTACCGCCAGCAGATGAAGCGCGCGGCCGACTTCGTGTGCGCCGCCATCGGGCTGGTGCTGCTGGCGCCGCTGATGCTGGCCATCGCGATCGCCATCAAGATGGACAGCCCGGGGCCGATCTTCTTTGCGCAGGAGCGCTACGGCCGCAACAAGCGCCGCTTCAAGATGTGGAAGTTCCGCACGATGGTGCCCAACGCGGAGGTCCTGCAGAAGCTGCTGGAGTCGCAGAACGAGGCGATCGGGCCGGCGTTCAAGATCCGCAACGACCCGCGGGTGACGGCGGTGGGCCGCTTCCTCCGCAAGACCTCGATGGACGAGCTTCCGCAGCTGATCAACGTGCTGCGCGGCGACATGTCGCTGGTGGGCCCGCGCCCCATGGCCGTGCGCGACGTGCAGCTCTTCGACCAGGCGTGGTTCATGCGCCGGTTCAGCGCCCCTCCGGGGATGACGGGGCTGTGGCAGGTGAGCGGGCGCAGCAACCTGGGCTTCGACGACTGGGTTACGCTGGACCTGAAGTACATCGACGAGTGGTCGCTCGCGCTGGACATGAAGATCCTGGCCAAGACGATTCCCACCGTGCTGCGCGGGGTGGGGGCGAGCTAGCCCCCACCGCACTCCAATATGACAGTGTTTCCGGCATGAGCGGCCCGGCACCCGAGCCCGGCCGCGGCTCGCTTCGTGAGCGCGGCCAGGCGCTGCGTGACCGGCTGAAGGCGAGCTCGCTGGCGCGCGGCACCTGGTCCATGCTCCTGGGCTACGGGTGCCGCTCGCTCGTCCAGACCGCCTATTTCGTCCTCATCGCGCGGGCGCTGGCGCCGGACGGGTACGGCGCCTTCGTGGGCGTGGTGGCGCTGGCCGGCGTGCTGGTGCCCTTTGCGAGCTGGGGGACGGGGCAGCTCCTGATCCAGGACGTGGCCCGCGATCCCGGTCAGTTCGCCAGGCGGTGGGGGAACGCGCTCGTCGTCACCACCGTGTCCGGGCTGCTCCTGTGCGCGGCCGTGCTGGGGCTCTCGCGGTGGATGCTCCCGGCCTCCATCTCCATCTGGCTGGTGGTGACGGTCGCCGTTTCCGAGCTCGTGTTCGCGCGGCTCACCGACATCTCCAGCCAGGCCTTCTGGGCGTTCGGGCGTCTCAAGCGCACGGCCGCCATTTCGGTGTGGATGGTGGTGGCGCGCCTTGCCGCGGCGCTGGTGATGCTGGCGGTGGTCCCCTCGCCGACGCCGGTGGCGTGGGGCGTGGGCTTCCTGGCCAGCTCCGCCTTCGCGGCGGTGCTCGCGCTGGTGCTGGTGTTCCGCGAGCTGGGCGCGCCCGACTTCGCGGGCGCCGGGATGCCGCGCATCAGGGAAGGCTTCTACTTCTCGGTGGGGCAGTCGGCGGGTGGCATCTACAGCGAGATCGACAAGACGATGCTGGCGCGGCTCGCCACGCTGCAGGCGGCGGGCGCGTACGGCGCGGCGTACCGCATCCTGGACGTGGCGGTCGCGCCGCTGCTCTCGCTGCTGATCGCCTCGTACACGCAGTTCTTTCGCAGCGGCACGGCGGGGGTCAGCGGCACGGTGCGCTTCGCCAAGAAGCTGCTTCCCATCGCCAGCGGCTACGGCGCGCTGGTGGGGGTGGGGCTCTGGCTGTGCGCGCCGCTGATCCCGTACCTGTTGGGCGAGGGGTACGCGGACACCGTGGGCGCCCTCCGCTGGCTGGCGCTGCTCCCCGTGCTGCGCGCGGTGCAGTTCCTGGGCGCGGACACGCTGACCGGTGCGGGGAAGCAGGCGGTGCGCAGCGCTCTGTACGTGATCGTGGCGGTGGTGAACGTGGCGCTCAACCTGTGGCTGATTCCGCTCTACTCCTGGCGCGGCGCGGCGTGGGCGAGCCTGGTTTCCGACGGGCTGCTGGCGGTGCTGGTGTGGTGCGTCGTTCTGTGGCTGTACCGGGCGGAGCGTGGGGCGGCGCAGGCGGGGCCGGTGTTCGCGGCGCCGGCGAGGTGAAGTGCTAAGTGCTAAGTGCTAAGTGCTAAGTGCTAAGTGCTAAGTGCTAAGTGCTGAATGGCAGTGCGTGAGTGCGGCTTCACTTAGGACTTAGGACTTAGCACTTAGGACTCCCATTCCGTGACTTCCCGTCCGCCGAACCTTTTGAACCGGGTATTCCGATGAGCAACGATGCGGGGGTGACGCTGCAGGTGAGCGTGGCGCCGTCCGACACGCGGTACGCGGGTGAGACGATCGCGCACCAGCTTCGCCAGCTCGGCGGGCAGGTGGACGAGGTGCTGTTCACCATCGACACGCACCGCGGCGGCCGGGGGCACGTGCGGAGTCCCGAGGCGGAGAGGGCGCTGGAAAAGGTGCTGGAGCCGCTCTGCGGGCAGCACCCCAACGCCCGCTTCATCTACATCGACTACTCGCCGGAGATGATGGCGGAGGTGGCGTCGGTGTACTTCGACGGGCGCGAGCTGCCGCGCAAGGACTTCAAGGGGACGCCCATCTACCCCTACTTCTACGCCCTGCACGCGTCGCGGAACGACCACGTCTTTCACCTGGACGCGGACATGATGCTGGGCGGCGGGAGCCCCACCTGGTCGCAGGAGGCGGTGCAGGTGCTCAGCGGCCGGCCGGACGTGCTTGCGTGCAACCCGCTCGCGGGGCCGCCGGCGGCGGACGGGCTGCTGCGCTCCCAGAGGTCGGACCCGGAGCACGACCTGGGACGCGCCTTTCGCTTCGATACGCTCAGCACGCGCATCTTCATCGCGGACCGCCGCACCCTGGCGAAGCACTTCAGCCGGGAGCGGATCAGGATGCGCCGGCCGTTCCGGTCGGTGGCCAAGGCGATCGTAAAGGGGCACACCACCCACGAGTGCATTGAGGAGACCGTCAGCCGCATGATGACGGAGCGGACGCTGCGCCGCGTCGACTTCCTGGGGCAGGAGCCGGGGATGTGGTCGCTGCACCCGCCCGTGCGCAGCGAGCGCTACTACCGCATGCTCCCCGAGCTGCTGCGCTGCGTGGAAGCGGGCGAGGTGCCGGAGGTGCAGCGCGGCGAGTTCGACCTGCAGGAGGCGATGCTCGACTGGATGGAAGCGCGCGCCACCGTGGGGGTGTAGCGGTGCAGCAGGCCGTCGCGGGTCCGGCACAGCGGGTGGCGATCTGCGTGGCCACCTTTCAGCGCCCGGTGGGCCTCCGCCGGTGCCTGGAGGCGATCGCCGGGCTGACGTTCTCGCGCGTCACGCCCCCGGAGGTCGTGGTGGTGGTGGTGGACAACGCCCCCGACAGCGCCGCCGCCGTCTGCGACGAGATGCGCCCCCGCCTCCCCTGGCCGCTGCGCTACGAGAGCGAGATGCAGCGCGGGATCTCCTTCGCGCGCAACCGCGCGATCACGGTGGCGCGCGAGGTGGCGGACTTCGTCGCGTTCATCGACGACGACGAGGCGCCCGAGCCCAACTGGCTGGACGAGCTCCTCCACGCGCAGGGCGCCAACGACGCCGACGTGGTCGCCGGCCCGGTGACGAGGCATTTCGAGAGCGAGCCGCCGGAGTGGGTGCGCAGGGGCGGCTTCTTCGTCGATCCCCGCCGCCCCACCGGCACGCCCGTGCGTGACCCGGGGACGGGGAACGTGCTGATCCGCCTGGCCGCACTGGAACGTTTCGATGCACCCTTCGACGCGCGCTTCGCCCTCACCGGCGGCGAGGACACGCACCTCTTCCTGCGCCTGCACCGCGCGGGGTGCAGGATGGTGTGGGCGGACGAGGCGCTGGCGCACGAGTGGATCCCCGCGAGCCGCGCCAACGCCCGCTGGGTGCTGATGCGCATCTATCGCGGCGCCAACACCTGGAGCCTCTGCGAGCGCGAGCTGGACCCCGGCGTGCGCGCCACCACCATGCGCGCGGCCAAGGGGCTGGCGCGCGTGGGGATTGGGATGGCGATGCTCCCCTTCTCGTGGATCATGGGGCGCCACATGGTGGTGAGGTCGCTCTGGTACGTGTGCTTCGGCACGGGGAACCTCACCGGGCTGGTGGGGCTGAAGTACGACGAGTACCGGGTGACCCATGGCAACTAGGCTGCAGCCGTCCTTTGCGCCCGCGCGCCCCCGCCACCCGCGGCAGGCGGCGCTGCACGACGCGGCCCGCGCCGTGCTCGACCGCGCCGAGGCGGCGATCGTGGTGGCGGGGCTCTTCCTCTTCTCCACCGCGCTGGCCCCCATGATGGCGGGCGTGGAGTCCGATCCCACGGCCGAGAATGCAACGCTGCGGACGGTGTACACCTCCGTCTACATCGTACTCTTCCCCTGGATCCTGGTGCACTGGCGTGAGGTGTTCACAGCCGCCATGCGCAACGTGTGGACGATGGCGCTGGTCGGCCTCGGCGTCGTCTCCACCCTGTGGTCGGTGGCGCCGGACGTCACCCAGCGGCGCGGCGCGGCATGGGTGCTGACGACGCTGTTCGGCGTGTACCTGGCGGCGCGCTACGACACGCGCACGCTGCTGAAGCTGCTCGCCGCCGCGCTGGGGATCGCCGCGGTCATGTCCGTCGTCTTCTCCATCGCCCTTCCCGCGTACGGCGTGCATTCGGACGTGCACGCGGGGGCGTGGCGCGGCGTCTATCCGCAAAAGAACACGCTGGGCCAGGTGATGGTGCTGGGGACGGTCGTCTTCATGGTGCTGCGCCCCTCGCTCGGCCGCCGGCGCTGGGTGGGGACGTGCGGCGCGGCGCTGTGCGCGGCGCTGGTGCTCGCCTCCACCTCCAAGACGGCGCTCGTCGTCCTGATGAGCATGGGGCTGCTGGCCGTCCTCTTTCGCTCGCTGCGCTGGCACTTCACGCTGGCCGTGCCCTTTCTGATCGCGTGCGTGATGGTGGGCGGCAGCATGGCGCTCTGGCTGGCCGCCAAGGCCGAGGGGCTGCTGACGGCGATGGGCAAGGACCCCACGCTCACCGGCCGCACGCCGATGTGGGAAGTGGTGTGGGACATGATCATGCGGCGCGCGGGGCTCGGCTACGGCTACAGCGCCTTCTGGGTGCCGGGCCCCAACAGCCCCGCCCGCGACGTGGCGCGGGTGCTGGAGTGGGAGACGCCGCACGCGCACAACGGCTTCCTCGATCTCGCGCTGCAGGTCGGCCTGATAGGCGTCGGCCTCTTCCTGGTGGGGTTCGCGGTGGCGGCGGTGCGCGGAGTGAAGCTGCTGCGCTCCACGCACGATGCGCTCGCCCTTTGGCCGATCCTCTTCCTCAGCTACCTGCTCCTCTACAACATGACGGAGAGCGGCCTGGGCGCGCGGCACAACCTCTTCTGGGTGCTGTACGCCGCGACGGTGTGCTCCTGGATCCTGCGCCGCCCCGCCGCCGAGACGCGCGCCGTCGCTGAGCCGGCCCCGGCGCCCGCCCCCGTGTACGCCCACGCCGGCGCCCGCCGATGAGCGTGCCCGAGGAGGGAGCGGGGCCGACGTTTTCCGTGCTCATCGCCAGCTACAACCAGGCGGAGTACGTGCTTGCGACGCTGGACACCGTGGCCGCGCAGAGCCGCGCCGACTACGAGATCGTGGTGGTGAACGACGGCTCCACCGACGACACCGAGGCGCGGGTGTCGGGCTGGATTGAACGCTTCCGCGCGTCGCACCCGAACCGCGCCGTCCTGGACACCATACCGAACAGCGGCCAGTCCGCCGCGGTGGAGCACGGCTTCGGCCTCTGCACCGGGCGTTACATCGCGCTGCTGGACTCGGACGACCTCTGGCTTCCGCACAAGCTCGCCACGATCGCGCAGGTCGCCGCCGAGAGCCCCGATGCGGGGATGATCATCCACCCGCTCTACGTGATCGACTCGCAGGGCCGCCGCACGGGCGACGTACGGCCAAAACACGCGAAGCTCTCCGAGGGCGACCTGCGCGAGCAGATCCGCAAGACCTCGCGCGTGGCGGCCCCCGCGACGTCCGGCGTGATCATCCGCGCCGACGTCTTCCGCCAGCTCGTGCCGATGCCCATCAAGCACTTCCGCGCCGCGGCCGACTTCTACCTGACGCTGGGCGCGGCGCTGCTGGCCCCGGTGCGCGCGGTGGCCGAGCCGCTCGCGGAGTACAGGATGCACCCCGGCGGCGTGCACATCCGCACCATGCTGTCGCCGGAGGGCGTGGGCCGCTGGGTGGAGCTGCAGTCGGTGCTGGCGAAGCACTTCGGGCTGGAGGAGGTGGTGGGGCGCAACTCGTACTTCGTGCGGCACGTCTTCGCGCTGGCGAAGTTCCAGGGGAGTGCCGCCGAGCAGGTGCATTCGTACTCGCAGCTCACGCGCGCCACCTGGATCGACGGCACGTTCGGCGTGCGCCAGAAGCTGCTCTTCACCGCGTACTGGACCGCGTGCCTGGTGTCGCCGCGCCCCGTATTCTCCCGCCTGTGGCGCACCTTTCAGATGAAGCAGACCGGGTTCGACAAGATCGGCCTCGCGCCGGAGCGGGCATGACGGCAGCGGCCGAGGCCCCCTTCCCCACCATCGACATCGCCGGCGTGCGGGTGGACGCCTGCACCTTTCAGGAGGCGGTGGACCGGATCGTGGATCGCGCGCGGCGCGGCGGCCCTCCGGCGTACGTGGTGACCCCGAACGCGCACCACGTGGTGATGCTCCAGGAATCGGAGCGCTTCCGCCGCGTCTACGACAACGCCTGGCTGTCGCTGGCGGACGGGATGTCGATCGTGTGGGCCGCGCAGCTCCTCGGCACGCCCGTCCCGGAGAAGATCAGCGGGAGCGACCTCTTCCCCGCCCTGTGCGAAGCGGCGGCGAAGGCGGGCGTGCGCATCTTTCTCTTCGGCGGGCGCCCCGGCGCGACGGAGGCCGCGAGCGAGCGGCTGCGGGCCAGCTATCCGGGCCTGGAGATCGCGGGGACGTACTGCCCGCCCTTTGGCTTCGAAAACGATCCCGCCGAGTCGGCGAAGGCGGCCGAGGCGATTCGCGCGGCGGCTCCGCAGATCGTGTTCGTGGGGCTGGGCGCGCCGAAGCAGGAGTACTGGATGGCCGACGAGGGGGCGCGGCTGGGGGTGCCCGTGCTGGTGGGGATCGGCGTGAGCATCGAGTTCGTGGCCGGGATGGTGAAGCGCGCGCCGGTGTGGATGCAGCGCTCGGGCCTCGAGTGGTTCTACCGCCTCGCCGCCGAGCCGCGCCGCCTCTGGAAGCGCTACGCCGTCACCAACCCAAAGTTCGTACAGCTCGTCCTTCAGCAGTATCGCCGCACTAAGCATTAGAAAAACAGCAATCTCACGCAAAGCCGCTAAGACGCAAAGGAAAGGCACGGAAGTACTTTCTTTGCGGCTTAGCGTCTTCGCGTGAGGCCCTGTTTGTTAGAAGGCCTGGCTGTAGTAGCTCATGTACAGCTGGGCCGATTTTTCGAGTGTCATTTCGCGGGCGATGAACCGGCGAGGCTCGTAGCTGGCGAGGCGGGGCCAAAAGCGGTCGAAGGCTTCGGGGAAGTCGTGCGGGCCGCGGAAGCGGTCGCCGCATTCGTCCGAGAAGTAGGGGACGGAGGTGGCGGGGACGGAGCCGAGGTCGTGCTCGGCGCGCTGCGGGTCCTGCCAGAAGCCGATGTCCCACGCGAGGATCGGGAGGTTGGACGCCAGCGCTTCCTGGTACGCGAGGCCCATCGTCTCGTGCTCGCCCAGGAAGATCATGCAGCGCGCGCGGCCCAGGGCGGCGCGATAGCCGGCGCGGTCGTGGCCGCCGTAGCGCAGCACCTCCGTGCGCAGGCCGTCGCGCTCCAGGCGGGCGAGGATGGGGTGCAGCAGCTCCGGCTCCAGCCGCTCGCGGTCCCAGTGGATCTTGTCGTACACCAGCACGTCGACGGTCTTCTCGTAGGGCCGCGTGTCCGGCCACTCCGCCAGGTCGATTCCCGCGTGCCACACGCCGCACCGGTCGCCGTAGAACGGCTCGAACATGCGCCGCACCCACTCGCTGGGCACGAGATAGAAGCGGTTGCGCGGGTCTTTCATCAGGTCGGGCGCGAGGCGGGGATGATCGTACATCCCCACGCCCAGCACGCGGGGATTGGGGAGGTCCCACCCGTCCAGGATGTGCGAGAAGCCGAAGAGCCCCACCGGGTGCTCGGGATGCTTCCGCGCGGTCCGGTAGTCGTTGGAGCGCACGTCGTAGCCCTGCTCCCG
Source organism: Longimicrobium sp. (assembly GCA_036389135.1). Lineage (NCBI taxonomy): Bacteria > Pseudomonadati > Gemmatimonadota > Longimicrobiia > Longimicrobiales > Longimicrobiaceae > Longimicrobium > Longimicrobium sp. The sequence goes on along the minus strand of DASVQP010000048.1, from coordinate 147,675 downwards.
CAGCGCGCGCACCATGAGCTGGTACGTGACCGCGAAGCCCGTAACCTTTTTGCGCCGGTGCAGCCGGTCGTACAGGGGCCGCACCAGGCGCTTCAGGTACCTGTCGCCACGGATGAACCGGTCGGTCTCGTAATCCTTGTAGAACAGCAGCACCGTGTTCGCGCCGAGCTCAGACATGCTACATCCCCACTAAAAAAGAAGGGCCTCACGCAAAGGCGCGAAGACGCAAAGGAAAGACACCGAAGTACTTTCTTCGCGCCTTTGCGTCTTAGCGTGAGACCATTTTCACCCCGGTCAGCGCGCGGCTTCGGTGTAGCACTTCATGTAGAGCTCCGCGGACCCGGCGAAGCTGAGCTCGCGGGCGACGTACGCGCGCGGCTCGTAGCTGTCCAGGCGCGACCAGAAGCGTTCGAAGACCTCCTCGAACTCGCCGATGTCACCGAACCGCTCGCCGCACTCCTCCGAGAAGTAAGGCACGGAGGTGACGGGCACGGGGCCGGCCTCGTAGCGCAGGCGCTCGGGGTCCTGCCAGAAGCCGTTGTCCCAGGCCAGCACCGGGACGTTGGACGCGAGCGCCTCCTGGTACGCCATCCCCTGCGTCTCGTGCTCGCAGAGGAAGAGCATGGAGCGCGAGCGGCGCAGCAGGTCGCGGTAGGTGGCGTGGTCGTAGAACTTGTAGCGCACGTACTCAACCTTGAGGCCGCGCGACTCCAGGTGGCGGCGGACCGGCTCCAGCAGGCCGGGCTCGTAGCGGTCGCGCTCCCAGCGAATCTTGTCGTAGATCAGCACGTCCACCGGCTTCTTCAGCGGGCGCGTGTCCGGCCACTCCGCCAGGTCGATCCCCGCGTGCCAGCTCACGCAGCGATCGCCGTAGTACGGCTCGAACATGCGCTTCATCCAGTCGCAGGTCACGATGTACGAGCGGTACCGTGGGTCCTCCATCAGCCCCGGCGCCACCTTGGGGTGATCGAAGAGGCCGGGGCCCAGCACGGCCGGGTTGGGGAGGCTCCACCCGTCCATGATGTGCGGGTAGCCCGTGACGCCCACGGGGTGCTCGGGGTGGCGGCGGGCGAGGCGGTAGTCGTTGGTCCGCACATCGTAGCCCGCGTCGCGCAGCGCACGCACCAGGAGCTGGTACCAGACCTGGAAGCCGGTGACCTTTTGACGCCGGGTGAAGGTGTGATAGGCGCGGCGCGCCAGCCGCTTCAGGTGCCGGTCGCCGCGCACCCAGCGGTCCGTCACGTGGTCTTCGAAGAAGAGGAGAACCGTCTTTTCACTCAGCTTGCGCATGGTCGGGCCGATGTGGCGCGTCGCCGGAGCGGGCACGGAGGCCCGCCCCGGCGACGCAGGGACTGTTCAAGCGGAGTGGAAGGTCAGTAGCGCGCCAGCCGGTCCTTGACGACCCGCCCCGCGTAGCTCGGCGTCCCCGACCAGTCGGTCAGCAGGTCGAACGCCTTGCAGGTGGGCTCGTTCCCCACCGCCTGGTCCGGAGCGCCGGTGGCCACGCTCCAGCTCCACGCGACCCACGAGATCCCCAGCTCGTCCGCCTTGTCCAGCACCTTGGGAAGGTAGCCGGTGGTGCAGTTGTAGTTCCCCGTCTCGGTGAGCATCACCGGGTCGGTCTCCGCCAGGAAGGCCCAATCCTTTTCCCACCGGTCGGGCTGCTTGTCCACCCAGTCCCACGGGTGCGCGGAGTAGGCGATGTTGTGCCCCTTCACGCGGTACTTGGGGATGGAGTCCAGGTAGTAGCCCCAGTGCGTGCCGGCGATGATCACCATGTTCTGCGCGCCGGTGCTGCGCACCACGTCGTAGAGCTGCTGCATCCCGGCGGCCTGGTACGCCGGGCGGGGCTCGTCGTACACCCGCGCCGCCGGCACCCGCCCGCCGTTCAGCCAGATGTCCCAGTTGGAGTTGTACCCCTGGAACGCCCAGAACGGCTCGCTGAACAGGTCGAAGAGGACGTTGCCGTCGTCCTTGTAGCGCGAGGCCAGATCCCGCCAGAAGGGGACGGAGTGGTTGACGTCCGCCATCTCCTGCTGCGGGTTGGAGTTGTAGATGTCGCCCGGGTAGTTGGGATCGCCGCGGTCGCTGGTCTGCAGCGCCAGGATCACGCTGAGCCCGGCCGCCCGCGCCGCCTTCACCGCCTCGTCCACGCGCCCGGGGTAGGCCGGGTCGTACCAGCGGGCCGAGGGGACCCAGAAGTTCTGCGACACCTCGATGCGCACCACGTTCGCCTTCCAGCTGCGGATGGTGGCGAAGTCGGCCGCGGCCAGGGCGCCCACCATGCGCTCGTCCGCCGGGCGGTAGCCCAGCGGCGGGCGCGACACGCCCACGAAGCGGTGCGGCTGGCAGGTGGCGGAGTTGATGATCTTGTTCCCCACCGCCGCGTAGCCGCCCGGCGCCACCGGAATTTCGGTGTCGCCGGACTTCACCACGCCCGGCGTATCGCAGTTCAGCGCGGCCGGCGGGGAGTCGGTGACGCCGCACGCCGCGGCGAGCAGGGTCAGCAGCATCGCGTTCGCCGCGGTGCGGAGGCGTGCCGAAGGCCGCCGGCGGATGCTCCGCGCCTGGGGCTGTATGGGGTTGTGCATTTTTTCGGTGCGCAGGGGTGCGGGGGCCTGGATTGGGCCCACCGTTCGGTCTCCAGTGCAACAGCTATACCCACATCGGATGCTCATTGTGCCTCCTTTTGTTCCCGAACGGGAGCAAGGGGTATCAGGTTCCCCATCAGCACCATGTCCGATACGTCGAGCTGGCGCCGAGCCTCGGCGAAGTGCGCCTGCAGGGGGGCCGGATCGACGGCGGAGCCGGTGCGCACGTCGGAGCAGCCGGACCCGGAGATGCGCGGCAGGCACACGGTGTTGCCAAGGACGAAGCTCCCGTCGCGGAACACCACCGGCGCGTCCCTGTTTTGCGTGAGGTCGCGCCCCATCATCACCATGTCGTGGTTGCCGATCCCCAGCAGCCCCAGCACCGTCGGCGCCACGTCCACGTGCCCAGCGCTGGTGGTGCGCACCCCCGCGTGCTCGCCGTTGGGGAGGCGCACGATGAGGGGAAGGCGGTTCTCCTCGCGCCAGTAGCGCGCGTCGAAGCCGGGGGCGCGCCGCCCGAAGCCGGCGTGTTCGGTGAGCAGCTTCTCCAGGTGCTCCGGCGGGCCGAGCTGCGCGTCGTGATCGCCGTACACCACCAGGACGGACTCGTCCAGCAGCCCCTCCTCCTCCAGCTTCTTCACGAAGTCGCCCAGCGCCGCGTCCAGGTAGTGCACCGTGTGCAGGTAGTCGCCAAGGAGCGTCCCCTCCAGGCCCGCCACCGGAAACTTCTTCAGCTCCCGCGGGATGTTGTACGGGTGGTGCGTGCTGAGCGTCACCAGGTACCCCAGGAAGGGCGCGCGCTCACGCTTCAGCATGGGGATGGTCTGCGGGAAGAAGTCGGCGTCGCCCAGCCCCAGGCCGACGTTCTCCTTGCCGCGGTAGTCCTCGCGGAAGTACATCCGCTGGAAGCCCAGGCTCCGGTTGATGTCGCGCTTGTTCCAGAGCGTTCCGTAGTACGCGTGGGCCGCCATGGTGGAGTAGCCGCGCTCCGCCAGGATCTCTGGCAGGCCGCGGTAGTTGTGCGTCGGATAAGTGGTCGTCACCGCGCCCGCGGGGAGGGGATGCAGCGACTGCAGCGAGATGAACTCGCCGTCCGCCGTGCGCCCGTCCCACGCCTGCCGGTAGAAGTTCTCGAAGTAGATGCTCTGCCCCGCCAGCCTGTTCAGGTTGGGCGTCACCTCCCGCCCATCCACGCGCATCCCGATGGGAAAGGAGTGCAGCGCCTCCACCATCACCAGGATGACGTTCTTCCCCTTCGCCACCCCGAACATCTCCGAAGGCGCGGCCGCCGTGGCGCGCCACCTTCGCAGGTAGCGCTCGGTATCGCGCCGGTCCTCGTCGCTCACGGCCTGGCCGGCGATCCAACCGCGATAGACGCTGCGCCCGCCCTCGTAGAAGTGGTAGTTGAGCACCCCGATCTGGCGGGCGCCGATGAAGCGGAAGAAGTCGTAGCGAAAGGTCTCCTCCAGGTCCAGCGCCACGATCGGCGCCGGGATGAGCAGCAGCATCGCCCCGCCCAGTACCGCGGCGCGGCCGGCCAGCGCCCGGCGCAGCGAACGTCCGGCATCCGCACCCCGGTGCACGCGCCGCGCGTACCACGGCACCAGCGCGATCGCCGCGGCGATGTCCACGAAGAGCAGCGCATCGGCCGGGCGCAGAAGGGTGATGATGCTGTCGATGACGAGCGGGAGCTGGCTGGCGTCGGTCGAAGAGGAGACCGAGAGGATGTCGCCGAAGAAGCGGAGGTTCAGCACGTTGGAGAGGACGATCATCGTCACCACCACGTTCAGCAGCCAGAACGCCGCCAGCCGCGCCATGGGAGAGAAGAGGAGGAGGGGTGCCGCGAGCGCGATCACGGCCGCGAAGTTCGCCGCGCCCCCCTGCACCGCCAGCCGCGGACTGAAGTGGTACCACGACTCCGCCACCGCCTCCCCCTGCGGGATCGCCACGTAGAACAGCTTCACCCAGGTGGCGAAGAGCAGCAGCAGGACGGGCCCGTACTCCACGGCGAGCGCGCGCTTGCCGCTGGGCGTGCGGAATACGGCGGGCGTGGCAAAAAACGATACGAACATGCGGGACCTCCGGGGTGCCGTAACGCGTTCCCATCTCTGCCGGCGCGCTCCCCGCAAGCTGCTGGAGCGGTGCCGTTTACGGCCCGAACTGTGACCGGTTTCTGGTGCAGAAAGGCAAGGCGTGTGCCGAATCCCGGAGGTGCGCCGCCGTCAAAAAGCTTTACAGGCGCGGGGGCGGCATGTTGCCGCTGGCCAGGAGGAGCGCGAGGAGGCGGAGTGAGTCTCCGTAATAGGCGCGGTCGCGCACGCGCACCATTTCCGCCCACATGGAGGCGCGGTATTGCGCGTCGCCGGACATCATCGCCGCCGCCGCCGCCGGCGCGACGAAGACGGCGTTGTGCGACTCGGCGGTGGCGCGCCCGGCCATGGTGTAGCCGTCCAGGATGTTGCGGGCGCCCACGCGCCGGAAGAATCCGTTCATCCGCTCCAGGTGGCGGCGCGCGCGCGGATCGCAGTTCCAGGCCGCGTCTTTGGCGAGGCGCCAGGGGACGCGCGCGGCGTCGTACGTGTAGTCGTAGCCGCGGCCGGGATGGTTGCGCAGCGGCTCGCCGGCCGAGTTCGTCCAGTCCGGCTGAAGCCCCGTGGCATTGCGCGCCGCCACGCGGTCCATGATGCGGTAGCTGCTCTCCACGACGCGGTTCCAGCGCGCGTCGCCGGTGTAGCGCGCGAACACCTTGTAATAGGCGGGAGCGAAGTACGACGGGTTGGTGATCTCCGACCCTCCCCAGATGTCGCCCGGCTTCATAACAAAAGTGCCCGGCTCCACCGCGTGCCGCATCAGCGTGCCGATCAGCCCCACCGCCTCGGCGCGGTACCCGCCCCAGCGCCGGTCCGCCACGACCAGCGCGAACGCCATGTCCTCGTCCGCGTCGGTGGCGGCGGCGCCGGCGCCCGGGGGCCGCGCGCCGCTGGCCTCGATCTCCCACGCCATGAGGCCGCGCGCGTTGCGGTAGCGCTTCGCGTAGGCCCACAGCGCGTCAAAGGTGGCCTGGTCGTCCAGGTACGCGGCCAGCAGCATTCCGTAGCCGATCCCCTCGGACACGGTCTTGTCGTTTCTTCCGGTGCCGATGGCCACGCGCAGGAATCCCCCCGCGCCGCGGCTGGTGACGTAGCGCTGGCGCCATGCCGCGTAGCCGGTGCGGAGCTCGGCATCGGCGGCGCGCTGGTCGGGGGCCATGCTCGCGGCGCACGCGTACACCCGGCGCGGCGGCTGCACCTGCTGCGCGCGCCCCGTATCGCACGCGGCCAGCGAGAGCGCCGCAAGTGCCATCGCGAAATTCCTGGTACGCATCGTCTCAAATGGGAAAAAACAGCATCACACAGAGGCCACAGAGGGAACCACAAGGGGAACAGAAAGAAACCACTTTCCGTTGCTCTTGCCGTTCCCTCTGTGTCTCTGTGCGAGGCTGCAGTTGGGGATCTAGAGCAGCACTTCCATCTCCGGAGCGCCGGCCTTCCAGTCCACGGAGGGGAGGGTGGAGGCGCCGGAGAGGCTTTCGCCGCAGGAGAGGAGGTCGTCCATCAGCTGGCGGACGCCGTCTTCCAGCTTCAGCGTGGGGATGCCGGTCTGGCGCAGGCGCAGGTTGCGCGCGGGGCCGCCACGGCTGGGACGCTCCAGCTCGTGGCGCGGGTCGAGCTTGTGGCACAGCTCCACCTCGATCCCGCGCTCGGCCGCCAGCCGCTGCACCAGGTGCGCGATCTCCAGCACGGTGGTGCGCGTCTCGACCGCCTGGTTGATCACCCGGTGCTCGCCGGCGGAGGCGGGGTGCTGAATCCAGTAGGAGAGCGCCGCTATGGTGTCCTGCAGCGCGATCAGCCCCGTGCTGGAGGTGCCGCCGGCATGCACGGTGAGCGGCGTGCCGCGGACGGCCTGCGCCACGAAGCGGTTGAGCACCGATCCGAACACCGGGTCGCAGTCGAAGCGCGTGGCGAGCTGCGGATGCTCGCGCGACAGCGGTGTCGACACGCCGTACACCACGCTCTGCATCACATCCGTGGAGGCGAGGCTCCACACGCGGCACGCCATCGACAGGAAGTTGGTGTCGTTGATCTTGGTGACGTGGTACACGTCGTCCGCTTCGCGCGGAAAGGGAACAGGGCGGCAGGTCTCTTCGCCGTCCAGCGTCGCCTCCACGTACCCCTCGCCCAGCGACACGCCGCACTGCGCGTACTCGCCCATGCTCCCCATCTTCACCAGGTGCGTGTCCGGCGAGCGGTCGCGGAGGGCAAAGAGCACGGCCAGATTGCCTACCTCGTTGTTCTCCAGCGTCTCCCGCGCGGCGGCGAACGACTGCATTGAGAACGGGGCGGACGGGATCTGCGCCAGGTGCACCACGGTGCGCGGGCGCGTGCCCTTCACCAGCTCGTCCACGCACTCCACCACCCCCGCCTCGATCCCCGCCACGTCGCGCCGCCCAGTGACGCGGCGGAGCTGGCGGATGCGCTCGTTGAAGGGGAGCACCGGGATCGCGCTCTCGTGCCCCGAGGCCGCCACGCGGCGCCGCTTGCTGAGATCGTCGACCGCCAGGATCGGCTCCTTCACCGTCATGGCCAGGTGAGAGGTCAGCGCCCACCCCAGGTAGCCATCCGCGCCAAGTACAAGAATACTCACAGCGCCTCCAGAGCGCGGCGTGTAGTAATCGTGGAGACGGCGCGGAGCTGCCCCCTCTCCTGCGGTGCGCGCCCTGCCAGGGAGGGCACCTCTTCCATCTCCTCCACCACGGCGCCAAGCAGTTCCACCGCGCGGTCGATGTCCGCCTCGTCAGCCCACCAGGGGAAGCCGATCCGCAGCACCTCGACGCCCTCGCCCGCGAGGGTCTTCCCCCGCGTCTTGACGCACTTCACCGCGACGCCGCGCTCGGCGAGGGCGCGGTACACCGGGTACACGTCCATCCCCACCAGCTCCAGCGCCACCACCCGCCCGTCCGCCGCCGAGGCCTGCGCCACGCGGGCCCGTGCGCCAAGCACCGCCTTCACCTTCGCCTCGAAGCGTTCGCGGATGGGACGGCCGGGCCGCGCGTGGCACTGGAAGGCGCGGACCGCCGCGGCGAGGCCGGCGATGCGGGAGAAGTCCTGCCCCCCGCGCGGCTCCCAGCGCCCGATGGGGAGCTCCGCGCAGAGCGGCTCGCCTGCGCGGAAGGGGCAGGGCCACTCCTCGATCACGTTGTGGCGCAGGTAGAGGAGCCCGCTGCCGTGCGGCCCGCCCAGCCACTTGTGACCGCTGGCGACGTAGGCGTGGCACCCCAGCGCCGCCACGTCCACGTCGATCTGCCCCAACGCCTGCGTACCGTCCACCACCACGATGGGCGAGTCGGGCCGGCGCACCAGCGCGCGGATCTGCGCGCTGAGGTCGCGGTTGGTGTCCCAGGTGAGGTGCGAGAGGAAGTACAGCCGCCCCGGAGTGTCCACGATGGCCTCCGGGCTCACCTGCACGAGCTTGAAGCGCGGGTCCGCCGCAAAGGCGCCCACGCCGCCCACGTGCTCGCCGTCGGTGCTGTACACCGCCGCACCCACCAGGAGCCCGGCGAGCGAGTCGGCCAGGCGGTCGATGGTGGCGGTGTGGCCGTCCGCGAAGGCCCACTCCCCCGCCGTGCCGCCGAACACCTCGGCGGCCAGCGGGCGCAGCTCGCCCAGGACGGCGCGCGCCTGGGCGTACGCAGCCAGCGGGTTGCCGCGAATGCGGCGGCGGAACGCGGCCATGGCGCGCTCCACCGCGGGCAGCGGATCGGTCATCGTCCCCGGGTTGTAGGCGATGGTGGGCGGCATCATCCCCGCCTCCGTCTCCATCCGCCGGAGCGATTCGAGTTTTCTTTCACGCATCGGATTTCCTCCCATCGGCCGGCTAAAGGCAATTCCGCGGCCAGATGGTCCGTTGTGCTGTGTAGCAGGTAAACCCGTGCAATCTAGTGGATTTTCTGCACGTTTTGTAGCAGTTTCCTTGCGGCTCTGTTCGTCCCTCAACGCCCATCCACCCCACGGTCCGCACAGAGGTGGCAAAGATCGTTACGGCCAGCACAGAATTTTACACCTGGTGCGTAGCCTCGGAAGCGCCGCGGTGATAGCTTCCGCCGTGCCGCCCGCCGCCTCCACACCCCCTGCCACGACCCTCCCGATGCGCCCACCCGACGCAGTCCGTACCCGCCCCATGCGCGGATCGCTGCGCCGGGAGGCGGCGCGCAAGGCGTTCCACATCTCCTCGGTCGCGCTCCCGCTCCTGGTCTGGCTCCTTCCCCGCGCCACGGCGACGGCGGGGCTGGTGGCGCTGGCCGTGATCGCGATGGGGGTGGACGTGGCGCGCCTGCGGCTCCGCGGGCCGCGCTACCACTTCCTGCGCCTCACGCGCACCATGCTGCGCCCCCACGAGCGTCGCGGGCTGGCGGGCGGCACCTACATGGCGCTGGCCTACGCGGCGGCGATCGTCCTCTTTCCCAAGCCCATCGCGGTCGCGGGGATGCTGTACAACGGGCTGGGCGACGCGGCGGCGGCGCTGGTGGGGAAGCGGTTCGGGCGGCACCGAACGGCGTGGGGGAAGAGCTGGGAAGGGTTCGCGGCGGCGCTGGTGGTGTGCCTCGCGTTGGGCTTCGTCGTGCCCGGGATCACCCCGGCGTCCGCGGTGGCTGGGGCGCTGGTGGCGGCGGTCGTCGAGTTCCTGCCCCTCCCGCTGGACGACAACCTGCGGGTGACGCTTGGGGGGGCGGGGGCGGCGTGGGCGGTGGCGATGATGTGAGGGGGCGGCGGGCCCCCACCCCCGCTCGTCACCTCGCGGCCCCTCCCCCACTAACTACCTGGGGGAGGGGCGGTTTGCGTGCGTCTGCGCGGGGTGCCCCGAGCGGCGCGGGGGAAGGCACGGGCAGCCACGCGGGGCGGCCCTACGGATGCGGTGCGTATCGCGGGCGGCGGTTCCGGGGCAGGACACGGGCGGTTCTGCCGCTGTTCAACGCACTCACGCACTCGCGCACTTACGCACCTCTCCTCACTCCGGCGGCCCCGGCAGCGGCGCCCGCACCGCGGTGACGACTACCTGGCGGACGCCGTGGCCCTCGACCTCTGTGACCTCGAAGCGGACGCCGTCGTACTCCACTGCGTCGCCTACGAGGGGGGGGCGCTCCAGCTCGGCGAGGACCAGGCCGCTGACGGTGTCCACTTCCTCGTGCTCCAGGACGACGCCCAGGAAGTCGCCCACCTCGTCCAGCCGCACCGTGCCCTCGGCCACCACGCGGCCCTCCTCGTCGCGAAAGACCTCGGGGCGGGTGTGCAATCCCTCCTCGATCTCGCCCACCACCTCTTCGAAGAGGTCCTCGATGGTCACGATCCCCGCGGTGCCGCCGTGCTCGTCCATGACGACGGCGAGCTGCGTGCGCGCGGTGCGCATCGCGTGGAGGACGGTGTCGATGTCGGCGGTCTCGGGAACGTAGGGGACGGGGCGGGCGTCGTTGGCGTGCACGGCGCGCCCCTGGCGGAGGCGGTGGAAGAGATCCTTTATATGCACCATTCCCACGATGTTGTCCAGACTTTCGTCGTAGATGGGGTAGCGCGTGTGCGGCGTGCTCCTCACGATGCGGGTCACCTGCTCGAAGCTGGCGCCCACGGGAATGCCCGTGATCCTCACGCGCGGCACCATCACCTCGCCCGCCGTGAGGTCGCCCAGCTCCAGGAGCTCCTGCACCACGTTGGCCGTGTCGCGGCGCAGCATCCCCCCCGCCTCGCTCTCGCGGATGATGTACTGCAGCTCCTCCGGCGTCCTCACCTGCTCCGGCTGCAGCTCGGCGCGGTTGATCCCGAAGCGGCGCAGCAGCGCGTTCCCCAGGAACGACAGGAAGATGATGAGGAGAAGGGTGATCCGCTGCACCAGCAGGAGCACCGGCGTCACCCAGAGCACCGTGCGCTCGGCGCGCTGCAGGGCAATCGACTTGGGAATCATCTCCCCCAGCACGATGTGCAGGTAGGTGAGGATGATGACTGCCAGCACGCTCGCCAGCGTGTGCGCGGGAAGCCAGCGCCAGTCCCCCGCCCCGGCCGAGTGCAGCATGCGGCCGAACCACTCCGCCAGCTTGTGCTCGCCGTACATGCCCAGCCCCAGCGACGCCACGGTGATGCCGAGCTGCGCGGTGGCGATGAAGCGGTCGCGGCGCCGGTTGTCGCGCATGATGCCGAGCACCGTGCGCGCCACGCGGTCGCCGGCGGCGGCGCGGCGCTCGATGGCCACGCGCGGCACCCCCACGATGGCGAACTCCGCCGCCACGAAGAGCCCGTTGGCCAGCACCAGCGCCAGCACGATGACCACGGTCAGCAGCTCACCCATCGCCGTCCTCGCCGTGCGGCTTCAGCGGGACGAGCGGGGTGGCGACCACCCAGGTGACGGCGTGGTGCTCCACCGCCTCCACCTCCAGCGCCACCCCCTCGATCGTCACCTGCGCCCCCGGGTCCGGCACGCGCCCCAGCTCCTCCGTCACGCGCCCGCCCAGCGTGTCCGACTCGCCTTCCAGCAGCACGCCGATCCAGGGCTCCACCTCATCCAGCCGCAGGTAGCCGGGAAGGCGCACGCGTCCGTCGGAGAGCACCTCGGGCCCGGGGTCCTCGCCCTTGAACTCGTCCGCGATCCCGCCCATCACCTCGGTGAGCACGTCGTCCAGCGTCACCAGCCCGCTCACCCCGCCGAACTCGTCCAGCACCAGCGCCTGGTGGCTGCGCCCCTCGCGCATGCGGGCCAGCAGCGCCTCCGCCGTCACGTTCTCGGGCACGGAAAGGATGGGGCGCACCAGCGGCGCCAGCGAGGCGAGCGGCGTGGGGTCCAGCCGGCGCACGAAGAGGTCGCGCGTGTGCAGCAGCCCCACGAAGTGGTCGATGTCGCCGCGGTAGACGGGGAGGCGGGTGTACGGGGAGGCGCCCATGATCTCCATCGCCTCCTCCACCGGCGTGTCCAGGTCCACCGCCGCGATCTCCTGGCGCGGGACCATGAGGTGCCTCGCGGGGCGGATGCCGAGCTGCAGCGCGCGCCGCAGCCGCCGGTGCTCGTCCGGCTCCAGCAACCCCCCGTCGCGGCTCTCGGCGATCAGCAGGTCGATCTCCTCCGGCGAGTGGATGTGGCCGTGCCCCACCGCCTCCAGCCCCACCCGGCGCAGCACGAAGGCGGCGCTGGCGTTGAGTATGTTGAGGAAGAAGGAGAACGCGCGCAGCGACCAGGTCATCGGCAGCACGGTGAAGCGCGCCACCTCGGTGGGCCGGGCCAGGGCGAGGTACTTGGGCACCAGCTCGCTCAGCACCATCTGCGCGGAGGTCAGCACCACCAGCACCGCGATGGTGGCGGCCGATACGGAGGCCGCCCTCCCGAACCATCCCCACCCCTCGAAGACGGGCGCCAGCCGCACCGCGATGGTGGCCTGCGCAAAGGCGCCCACCAGGAGGCTGGTGAGGGTGATCCCCATCTGGCTGGCCGAGATGTACCGGTCCAGCTTCACCGGGTCTTCCAGGATGGGAAGGAGGCGCACGGAAAGGGCGTCGCCGTCCTCGGCGCGCTGCCGGATGCGGCCCTTGCGCACAGAGACCGCCGCGAACTCCGCGGCCACGTAGAAGGCGGTGAGTACGATGAGGATGCAGATGACGAAGAAAGGCCCCAGCATCGCTCCTCAGCGGGGAGAGTGGGGTCGCAACCCGCGGTACGCGGCCGCAGACGTTCGCAAGTGAAGCGGGGGCTGGGGGAGGCGGGCGCGCACAGGCGCATCCGCACGCTACGGGGTGGGCGCGCCGCACGCAAGACGTGTGGCGCGCCCGGGCATCCGCACCCCTGCACGCACGGAACATTCCGCGCGCCTTGCGGAGGCCCGGCTTCCGGGGCCACTTTTGTCGCCATCCCATGCACAGGGTGCCCCGCCGTGCCGCACCCCGCCCCCAGGAGACGCGAGTGACCGACCCGGTAACCGAGCTGAGCGACCGGCTCCGCGACCGCATCCTCAACGCCCTGCACCTGGGCCTCCTCCACCCCGGAGACCGCCTCCCCAGCATCCGCGCGCTGTGGCGCGAGATGGGGGTGGACCACCGCGTGGTGGCGCAGGCCTACCGCACCCTGGAAGACGAGGGGCTGGTGGAGGTCCGCGGCCGCTCCGGCGTGTACCTGGCGCCGCAGGACCAGCTGGGCGGCGAGCTGCTGGCGGAGACGGCGCGGTGGATGGCCGGGGTGCTGGTGGAGGCGTGGAAGCGCCGGATGACGGTGCACGAGGTCCCCGAGCTGATCCGCCGCTGCACCACCACCACGCGCATCCAGTGCGCCGTGGTGGAGAGCAACGAGGACCAGATGACCGCCTACTGCCACGAGCTCGCCAACGACTTCGGGCTGGAGCCGGTGCCGGTGCGGATCTCGCCCGTCCCCCTTCCCCGCCCCGACCGCTCGGTGGAGTTCCACGCGGTGGAGGACGCGCTGCGCGCGGTGCACATGGTGGTCACCACCAGCTACCACTCGCGCCTGGTGCGCAAGGCCGCGGAAAACGTGGGGATCCCCGCCGTCACCCTGACGGTGAACTCCGAGGTGGTGGACACCGTGCAGCGCCGCCTTCGCGAGAGCGGGGTGACGATCGTGGCGGTGGAGGCCGAGTTCGGCAACCGGATGCGCGCCATGTACACCGACCTGATCGAGCGCCCCGACCAGCTCCGCGTAGTACTGGCCGACGACCCGGAAGCCGTGGCCGCGCTGGACCCGCGCGAGCCGGTGATGCTGACCCGCGCCGCCCGCGCGCGCCTCGGCGAGGTGCGCCTCCCCCTCCTCGTCCCGCACTCCCCCACCCTCTCCCCGCAGACCGCGCGCGAGCTGCTGGGGCTGCTCATCCGGTTGAACGTGGAGGCGTCGGGGTCGGGGTCGCGGGGAATCGAGGGGTCGGCGGACGGGTGAGGGGCCCTCACCCCCGGCTCGTTACACTCGCCGGCCCCCTCTCTCGATAACAGGAGAGGGCTGCGCCCTCTGTTATCGAGAGAGACATCTGAGGTGGTCCGTCAAGGCTTTTCGGTTCAGGCGGCGGCCGCCAGGCTGATTCGTGACGCCAGGGGCGACCCGCGCTCCACCAGTGCCTTGACGTATTGAGCCTCGTTGTACGGCGTACGTTCCTTCCAGCAGCGGTAGATAATGCGGATCCACTTGAACGCCAGCGCCCGTATGGCTGCCTGCTTCGACTTTCCGCGTTCCCGCTGCAGCTGGAAGTAGGCCGAAGCCCAGGCCGAGCTGCGGATCGAGAGGCGAGCGAATTCGTGAAAGCTCTGGCGGACGAACTTCGGTGCTCCCCATCTCCAGGTGGTCTGCGACTGCTTCCCGCTCCGCTTGACCACGGGTGCGATACCGCTGTACTCCTGCACTTCGCTCGCCGCCTGGAAGCGATCGCGCTTACTGCCGAAGGCGCTCAGGAGCCGCGGCGCCATCACGGCACCGCTGCCAGGCAGGGATTCAAAAAGGTGTGCGTCCGGATGGGCGCCGAAACGCCGTGCGATCTCCTTGTCGTACTGGGCGATGCTCGGGCGCAGCGCCTCGATCTGGCGGGCGAGCATCAGCACGGTCATCGTGGAGATCTCGACGATCGCGGGATCGTTCGTCAGCGGGACCGCGCTGCGGATCTCCGCGATCCGCTTCTCGATCAGCTCCGAGTTACGGCAGTTGTGGCCGTAGTAGAACTTCCGGATCGTCTGCGCCTGCGCCCTCTGCACGTCCTTGAGCGTAGGCCAGCGCTGGAGGAAGTCCGTGGCCAGCTGGGCATCCAGCTCGCCGGCCCAGGAAAGCGCCTGCGGGAAGTAGCCCTTCAGCTCGGAGCCGAGCTGGTTCGTGAGCTTGGTGCGCAGGTCCACGGCCTTTCGCCGCGCCTCGGCCAGACGCATGATCGCGCGCGTTTCGGCATCGTCGGGGGTCCAGCGATGCAGGCGATCCTCGTGCTTGCTGAGGAGATCCAGCAGGAGGCCGGCGTCCTCCGGATCGTCCTTGGCACCGTTGGGGGCAAAGGTCTCGCGGAAGCGCTTCAGCGTGCGTGGGTTCACCGGGAAGAGCACGATGAACTCGTGCTCGATGAGCGAGGCGACGAGCGGCCCACGCGAGGTCTCCAGGCAGATGCCGACGGGCCGGCCGCCAAAGCGCTGGCGCAGCCCCGCGATCCACTCGCTGAGGAACTGAGGGTCCTGCGGGATGCGGCCGGCCTCGATCCGGCTCGATCCGGTCTCCTGCAAGCAGAAGTCGTGGTGGTCGTCTGCCCAGTCGATCCCGATCCGGGCGGCGAGTACGAGCGTTTCTCCCATGGCACGCGCGCTCCCGTGAGAGGAGTGGAGGAAAAGACACACACGGCTTCGACCCGCGAAAGCCTTATAGGCGAGACCTCGACACGCGGGTCAGCATCCAGAGGATTCGTCCTGGACCGAAGCACACCGCCGCGCTCGTACTTCTCTCCCTATTCGTTTGCCGCGAACGGGGGCAATATTCGTAGCGCAACGGTGCGTGTCAGCAATACGATTATCCGTCGGCGGAGTTATCCACAAGCCGCTGCGGGGAGTAACACGCCCCAGGCACTCTCCTCGCGGCTCATGGATAACTCCGGAGTAGCTATAAGGGGGCTGACCCGCGGCCCCGCCTGACCGCGCACGGAATCCGGTAGGGGCGCGATTCATCGCGCCCACCCTCCGCCTGCTTCGACGGTTGCCCCACCCGACAATCCGGTAGGGGCGGACCTGCGTTTCTGCCCACCCTTGCCCCCACCTCGGTCCGCGCCCCTCGGCACCCGAACCAGGTAGGGGCCGCCCCACGTGGCTGCCCGTGCCATCCGCCGCACCGAACCCCGCACCCACACACCCATGCACGCCAACGCCCCTCCCCCAGGTAGTTATTGGGGGAGGGGCCGCGAGGTGACGAGCGGGGGAGGGGGCCAAAAAGCGGGGCCCGGAGTCGCCTCCGGGCCCCGCATCCTGCCCTGCCTGCCCAGCGAGACTACATCTGGATGCTGCTGATGACCCGCCGGGCGGCGGCCGTCATCGCGTCGGCCTCGGCCTGCGTCAGGCGGCCGCTGCGGACCATCGCGTCGACCTGGTTGATGAAGGCTTCCAGCTGGTTCACGGCGGGGATCTCGTCGCCACGGTCCAGCGAGGCGGCCGCGGCGCGCAGCGTAGCCATGAGAGCGTTGGCGTTGCCGCGGCTCAGGCTGCCGGTGCGCTCCAGCGTGGAAACCACCGCCTGGAGGTTGTCGACACCCTGCGACGGGCTCTGCACCGTCACCGTCGCCGTCCGCGTGCCCACGCCGCCGTCGTCGTCGCGCACCGTCACCGTGACGGTGTAGCTGCCGGCGGTGGTGTAGCTGTGCGCGAGCACCATCCCGTTCCCCGCGATCGCCAGCGGCTGCACGCCGCTGCCGTCGCCGTAGTCCACCGTGGCCGTCCACTGGTCCGCGCCCGGATCGGCAAAGGTGGTGGAGCCGCTGTAAGTTTCACCGGCGTAGATCGTCGCGCCGGCGAAGACGTGCACCGCCGGGTCCACGTTGGCCACCACCACCTGCGTGGTCGTGCTGTTCTCCGCGCCGTACACGTCCGTCACGGTGAGCTTCACCTGGTACGTGCCGTTGTCGGCGTAGGTGTGGTTCGGCGTGGCGCCCGTGCCCGTGGTGCCGTCGCCGAACTCCCACGCGAAGGTCAGGGCGTCGCCATCCGGATCGGTGGAGGCGTTGCCGCTCAGGTAGATCGGCGAGCCCTCGGCGCCCACGTACGGGCCGTCGGTGCGCGCCGTGGGCGCGCGGGTCCCACTCTCCACCACCCGCTCCACGTTGTCCGGCAGCGCGGCCAGCACGTCGTAGCCGCTGATCGCCTCGACCGCGTCCACCGTCGTCTTGTACGTGTCCCACGGGACGTTCCGGATGCCTGCGTCGTTCGGCATGATGACGGCGACCACTTCGACGTCGTCGTAGCTGTCCACGTTCGCCAGGCCCTGGTCGCGGTTCATGATCAGCGCAACCTTCCAGGTCTGCGCCGGGATCACGACGCGGCCCTCGTTCTTCAGTGTCCCCTTGCTGCCGGCGACGCCCGCGATCACGAACACTTCCTTGTTGTCCCGCCGGGCCAGGTCGCCCAGGTAGTTCTCCATCAACGCCCAGGGGCCCTGGTTGTTGTCCGCGGCCTGCGGGATGATGTTGCTGAAGTAGTACGTGTGCGCGTTGTCCAGGCTCCCGGCCGTGCGGTCGAACGAGCGGGCCAGGTGGCCGCGGTCGATGCCGTAGCCGTGGAACGTCCCCGCGCCGGTGTACGCCGCCGTGGTGTAGCTGGGGAAGTCGGCCGGCAGCGCGCTGTCGTAGGTGAAGCAGTCGCAGCGGTCCTCGGCGCCGAAGTGCGTGGCGTCGATGTTGTAGCTCACCCAGTTGGGGGTGTTGCGGTTGCGGTTGAACGACGAGGTGAACTGCGAGTAGCGCAGGATGTGGTCGTCGCTCGCGTCGGCGTCCGCCGGCTCGCCGAACTCGGTGTTGTGGCCGTACTGCGCCGTCTGGCTCGCCGTCGCCACGTGCATCGGCAGCGAGTAGGTGGCCGTAGTGCCGTCCGTCGCCGTGGCGCGGAAGACCGCCGTGCCCGCCGAGACCGCGGTGATCACGCCGTCCTTGTCCACCGTGCCGATGCCCGGGGTCTCCGAGCTCCACGCGAAGGTGGTGGGGATGGTCGCGCCCGTGCCCGCGTCGCGCAGCGTGGCGAAGAGCTGGTCCTGCATTCCGATCGGCAGCGCCGGGTCAGTGGTCGGGTGGCGGCCGGTGAAGGTGATCCCCGTCTGCGGAAGGGGCGGCGTGGCCGCGTTGCAGGCGCCAAAGGTGGCGGTCGCCGGCCCGAACCAGTTGCCGTTGCCGGCGCGCTGCAGCGAGCGGCCCGCGGCCGGAGCCGGATCCTCATCCACCCCCACGTCCGTCGAAGTCATCCCCGCGGCCGGACCGGTGGTGGCGGTGAAGCTCCCCTCGTAGGACAGGAACTCGACCACGGCGCCAGCGGCGTTCACCAGCGCGAAGCCGTCCTTGTCGCCGTTCTGCATCCCCGCCGCCGCGAACGTCAGGACGCCGCGCGTGCCGCAGGTGCTCGGAATGGTGCCCGTGAGCGCGATGGTGGCGTACGACTGCCCCTGCGTGGACGAGCCCGTCGAGCCGCTGTAGAGCACCAGGCTCCACCCGGTCACCGAGCCGTTCGCGTCGCCCTCGATCTCGATCGACTCACCCGCGTCGGTCCCTTCGTTGTCGTAGTGGAACTCCGAGACGCGCACGTTGCTCGCCGAGCCGCTTGCGGCGCTCACCGTGATGGTCGCGCTGCCGGCCACGTTGTTGGGCGTGGTGGCGGTGATCGTCGTCGTGCCCGGCGCGACGGCGGTCACTACGCCCGTCGCGCTGACCGTGGCGACCGCGGCGTTGCTGGTGGTCCAGGTGAAGGTCGTGCCGGATACCGTGTTGCCCGAATCGTCCTTGCCCGTCGCCACCAGCTCCTGCTGGGTGCCGACGGTGATCGCGGCCTCGGTCGGCGCGACGGTGACGGTCACCACCGGGCGCACCGGCGTGGTCTCGCAGGTCTTCGTGGCGGACGCCGAGTTGCGCGGGGCCGGCGCGCCGGTCGCGAAGTCGGCGGAGTTGACGTCGGTGTCCTTGCAGCCGTCGCCCAGGCGGATGGCCGCCGTGGTGTTGCTGAGCGTCGGCGTGGGCGAGTTCCCCTCGGAGCAGTTCGCCGCGCCGAAGCCCACGAAGTCGACCACACCCGCCGTGGGGCAGGTGCCGGTGAGCGCCGTCGCGTTGTTCACCAGCGCGACCTTGCCCGCGGTACCGCTCATCGTGATGGTGCCGATGGCGTTCGGCGTCGGAAGGTTCGTGGTGCCGCCCGTACCCGCGGACTGCTGCACGAGGTAGTAGCCGCCCGCCGCGATGGTGCCGGTGAGGTTCGTCTTCGTCCAGCTGCTGCCGGTGGAGGACGCGTACTGCACCGACCAGCCGTCCACCGAGATCGGCGACGCGCTGGAGTTGAACAGCTCGATGAAGTCGTTCTTGTAGGTCGCACCGCTGTTACCGCCACCGCCGTACACCTGGCTGATGACGACGCCGCCTGTCGACGCGGTTGTGAGCCGCAGCTCGCCCGGCGACGGGGCAAGCATGTTTCCATCGGAGCACGACACCAGCGCAGCAGCCAGCACCATCGCACCTGCGGCCCGAAGCAACTTCGTCAGCATGACAGCTCGCGGTAAGGGATGTCGGGAGAGACTTCCGCGCGGGGCGGAAACGACCGGTAGGACCTGCGGGACAAAAACAACGGGTCGGTTCAGCCAGAGGCCTCCCCGATCCGTGCGCACAACGATAATCCGTTTCCCTCATACTGGCAACGACCTGATGTAACAATATGCTAATAAACGGCTTGCATGTCAACCACCAAGGTGTCGTCGGCGCTGTGCGGGGCGAGTTCGCACACCTTTCCGACACTCCCGTGCAGGCATCCGGAGGAATTGTTTCACCCGGAGACTCGGAGGCGCAGAGAAAACTACTGAAAGAGCATCACACGGAGAGCACAGAAGGAGCTGCAAGCCACAGAGAACAACCTTTTAGCTGTTCTCTCTGTGGCTCTGTGGCTCTGTGTGAGCCATGCGGTTCGTTCACTCGCCCCGGTACACGCACCCGGACGTGCACGTCTCCCGCACCGCCACCTTGCTGAGACCTGGCAGCGCGGGACGAAGGCGCGTCCAGATCCACCGCGCGATGTTCTCGCTGGTGGGGTTCTCCAGCCCCTCGATGTCGTTGAGGTAGTGGTGGTCCAGAACGTCGTGCAGCGGGCGGAAGGCGCGCTTGAGCTCGGCGAAGTCCATCACCCATCCCGCGTGCGGGTCCACGGGGCCGCTCACGTACAGCTTCACGCGGAAGGAGTGGCCGTGCAGCCGCGCGCACTTGTGCCCCTCCTGCACGTTGGGGAGCCTGTGCGCCGCCTCGAAGGTGAACTCCTTGAAGATCTCCATGCCCCCCGCCTCGCGTTCCAATACGAAAAAGGGTCCACCGCGACGATGGACCCCGGCCCCCTGCAAACCTTCGCCCGCGCCGCGAATCTACACCGCGCCCCCGCCGCCCGTCCAGAGCGCCGGGGGCCACCCGGTGGGCACTACGCTCCCGTGGTCACCTCCTCGTAGGCCACGCTGATCGGGTCGCGCGTGCCGGCCTGCCCGAACGGTCCCCACGCCTCGAAGCCGGGGAGCGGCGCGCGCATCGCCAGGATCTCCCCGCGCGAGCGGCCCGCCGCCACATGCCGCTCGGCGAACGCGAGCACGGCCTGGAGGTAGTCGCGGAACTGCAGCAGCTCCGCTCCGCTCCCGGTGACCGGCAGCCCTTCCTTTGCGTGGCCGAAGATGTAGATGGTGTCACGCGCGTGCGAGTTCACGACGTGCCGCAGCAGCCGCGCCCAGTTTCGCATGGAGGCGCCGGCCGCGCGGTCCACGACGGGATGGCGGCGGTGGAACCCGAGGTCCCCCATGTGCACTACGTTCGCGCGCTCGAAGGTGATGACCGCATCGCCGCTTGTGTGCCCGCGCCCGTGGTGCCGCGCGACGATGCGTTCGTCGCCGATCTCGGTGGACCAGCTGTGCGTAAAGGTCGTGTCCGGGTATAGCGGCTCCACAGGCGGCGCCTGAGTCCGCGGCGGCTCCATGGGCGGCTGCTGCGGTGGCTGCGCAGGCTGCGCCTGCTGGGGCGGCTGCGGCGCGCGGCGCATGTGCTGGTCCGCCATCCCGTGCGCCACCACGCGCCGCGCGACCCCGCGAAAGACGCCGTTGCCGCCCGTGTGGTCCCCGTGGTGGTGCGTGTTGATCAGCACGTCGACCCCCCGGTTGCGCGACCGCTCCTGCAGGCCCGCGAGCAGCGCCCGCGCCTCCGCGGGGAACTGCGTGTCCACCACCGCGACGCCGCGCGGGTTCACGAGCCACCCCACGGTTCCGCCCCGCATCGTGAACGTGCCCACGTTTCGGCGTACGGGCGTGAACACCCCCTGCTGCGTCACCTGCGCGAGCAGGTGAAACGGGTGCCCGGCGAACGCGCCGAGCGTCACGGCGGAGGCGGCGAGGAAGTCGCGGCGGGTGAGAGACATCGACCACTCCTGGGTTGGTGGGTTCGCGGGCGCGACTCGTGCGCCCTCCCCGGCGCTACAACAAGAATTGCTCCGGCAGCGGCCTCTCGAACAACGCCACCCGTGCGGACCTCACCGGTCAGACGCAGGTGGACGCAAAACCGCGGCTAGGGCCGGACGGCGGTGGTGGGGGAACTCCACGACGCCCTCTTGGAGCGGGGTAGCCTTTGGGACCGCGGAAGACGCCGGTGGGGGGACCCCTCCATGATGAGACTGTAAGTGCGTCCCGGGTCAAACTTTACCACGATCCCATTGAGCCGACGGGGCTAGAGCATGTCTCGCTGGGGTACCACCGAAGGTCCCCACACCAAGGCAGCCGCAAAGTCCCGTAGCTTTGCTAGAGCCTCGTGAGCACTGGCTCGAAGGCCGGCTTCGTCGAGGTACGCCCCGCCGCGAAGACCAGGGTCCCTTTCGTACGCGTCAACATCTCCAAACAGCTTGTCGAGGACGAGGAACTCATCATCCGGAAACATCGTCGTGTCGCCCTTGAAAAGCGCGAAGAACCGCTCCTCGAATTCCGAGTCGTCCAGGGTGCCTCGTTCCACAAATGCAGCGAGGAGCTCGATGTAGGGATCCAATCTTTCCATTTCAGCCTCCTCCGAGTGACCCGGTGCGAAGCAGGTATTCGATTTGTTTAGCGCTCAGCCGCCACCCACTCTGGAACGCACCCTGTGCGTCTCGAATCACGTTAAGGCCTGTTTTCGGGTTGAAGAAGTGAGTGACCGGATTCCCACGATACGTCCCCCGGATCACGAGCGTACCCGCGGCCCGGATGTGGCTCTGAATCGCTTGCTGAAACGCTGCTCCCGCAGCCTTGCTCCAATTTCCCCCCATGCCGAAGTCCGCTGCGTGCTTGAACGCATGTTGTAGGCTCTGGGTGGAAAAACTCATCGCCCGGCTCGCGAACCGGCTTAGAAGGCCCGCGACGCCCAACGCGATTCGGCTCCGGCCGGCCGTGGCGAACATTGCGCGGAGCGCCGCGCCCATCGCAAAGCGAGCCAGGAGTGGCCCCAGGTACCAGGCCGCGGCCACGAGCAGAATCAGGCCAAGGAGGAGCAGCAGCGCTGGAAGCAGGTTTCCGGAAAAGCAGTCGGACAAGCCGCTGCAGTTGTCGGCCCACGCTGGGGTGGCGACGCCGAACGCCAGAGCGGGGCTCCCCACCGCGACGAATGTTACCCGCGAAGCTCGGCTCACGGTCCCCCCTCCGCAACGGCTTCCCGGGCCCTTGCCTCGCGACCGGCCTCGTCGGATGGGAACCAAAGGGCCACGGACAGCAGGCCGACAAGGAACCCTCCGATCAATGGCAGGAAACTCTGCCCCCCGAGCCGGCCAGAGACGATCCAGGAAGCAACCAGATAGCTGAGGCCAAGCGCAGCAGGGAGCCGGAAGACGACGGGAATGCGCTCCATCGTCCGCGGCCACGCCGGAATCCGCGGGGGAAGCAGCACCCGGGCGAAATTGATCGCAAGGAGCCCCGCTAATAGAAGGGTGGCCTCGATCCAGGTAGAAAGGAGCCCACCAAGCAGAAACGTGGCGAACATCGAGGTGAGAGGGACGCGCAGAGCCACGGGCAACATCTCCCAGAAGCTCGGCTGGAGCGCATCCAGGGCTGCGGCCCGGCGTTCGATACCTCCGGGGTCCAACACGCAGGCACCGTACTCGGCGAGCACTCGGCAACCCCCAACCATGGCCGCCACGAGGACGAACATCCAGGTGCCCTGCTGGGCAGGACTGACCGACTCCACACTCGGGACGGAGCCCTGCCATGTAAAGAGCGGTCGGATGAGCATCGGCAGGGCCTGCACGTACAACCAGATCAGGCCCGCCGAGAACACCGCGCCAAGAAGAACATCGATTACTACCCGGACATCGGGGCCGCGCTCGAAGGGCAGCGGCGCCCCAGCGCGCAAGGCGCGCACGGCGAGCGGAACCCCGGCGGCAAGCATCGCGAGTGCGGCGTAGACCACGAGGAGCCCGCCGAAGAGATGAACGCGATCCGTGAAGTCGTAGACGGGAAACCCAGGATGGCGCCAGAGCAGGAGGTCCCCAAGGGCGTACCCGAGCGTGAAGACCACGCCAAGTTGAGCCGCGACCAACCCGAGGCCGAGCGCCATCGCGATGATGAGCTCTGACTGAGTGAAAACCTGTTCGCCCCCGAAACGCCACCATCCGGCAAGAATGCCCATGACGAGTGCCCCCGCCGGCGCGAACGCGGCGATTCGCGGCCATGCCGACAGGTAAATCCCCTCCCCAAGAGCTGTCCCCAGCATTCTTGAGAATCGACTACCGAGACTGGGGAGTCGCTCCCACCACAGCGCGCCGAGGGCATTCATTCGGATTGTGCTCCTGGTTGATCACCCGCCAGCACTTGCGGAGAGGGGCGCAGGCGATGTTCGCTCACCACTCCAAGAACGCTTCCGTAGCAGAGGTGGCCAACAAACGACATCGTGGCAAACTCAACCATTACCGCCTCGAGCTGCAGCCAGCCGGGATAGAGCACGAGCATTCCCGCTTCCAGTCCCAGGCCCCAGGCCACGCCCCACCTCCAGCTCCGCCCTCCCAGCAGGAAACAGTATCCGATCGCGAATGCAACCCCGTTGAGGACGTGGTAGGCGGTGCCCACGCCAATTGTCAGCCAGGATGGGGCACCCCCGCCGACGATGAGTTGTCCGAAAATGCCGAACGTCTCGAAGGGCGAGAGCGGAAGCCGCCCCAACTGGACGAGAAGAAGGCGGCTGGCGTCGTAAGCGACGGTTGCCGCCAGCCCCGCGATGCAGCCGGCGCGCATCTGCGCCCACAGATGCAGCCGACCCCCCGCGTCGCTATGGGACCAACGGAGGCACACGAGGAGGACCGCCATCGTCCCCAGCGACGCAAGGCTCAGCCAAAGAGGAAGATCGGTGACGATAGTGGCCACCAGCGCGAACCCGCTGGCCAGCATGGCAACCGCCAAAACCGCCTGCCATGCGGCGTTCCCTCCACTCCGGCCGAATCGAATGGCTCCTCTCGCTTTCACGCGGAAACCCGCTTGGCGGCTCCCACACCCGAAGCGTCACCCGCCGACGCACGAAGCTGATGCGGACACATACGCTTTCCCTCATTGCTCCGGGGGCGCCTCCTCGTTGGACGCGGCAAGTACAGCCCGCCGCCAAGACACCACGAGGTAGTAAGGACCCGCCCGCAAACCATCGGCAGGACTCACTCACGACAATAACTGTGTCCTGTTACGAGAGCCAGGGTATCATGGCTGGCGGCACGGGGTAGCGGACCAACCGGCCCGAGTATCCCGTACGAGAGGTTATCAGGGGCACTGAGGTTCTGAAACGCAAACACGTCCAAGACCCCGATGGGAGTCCGGACGCGTCACGTGCATAAGTATGGAGCGTATCGGGTTCGAACCGATGACCTTCCGCTTGCAAAGCGGATGCTCTCCCAGCTGAGCTAACGCCCCGTGTGGAGGGGACAATTTAGCGCGTGCAGGCGCGAAGATCAACCCGCCACTTGTGGCGGCGGGCGCTTGCAGGCGGGGCGGCGCGGCGCCATCTTTCACGATCGGCAGACAATGGATTACATGCGCCAGATTCCGGCGCCCGAGCTTCCCCTGCAAGGCCGCGTCATGATCGCCTCCCTGCTCAACCGCGAGATCGAAAAGCTTCCGCCGGAGGTCCGCCTGGAAGGGCGTATCCTCTTCCTGGTGGACGACCCCGAGCTGGTGCGCCGCCAGTTGGAGGGCGAGGAGGTCGAGCTGACCGACGAGGTGCGCGCACGGCTGCGCGACAACATCTCCACCGACGAGATCACGCCGGCATACATCTGCTACTACTTCGACGAGACGCTGGGCGAGTTCCCCTACCTGGGGCTCAAGGCCGGCGACCAGTTCCCCATCAAGCAGGGGAGCGTCAAAAAGGGCGGCTTCGTGGCCTCGGTGTCGGGGAGGCGGCGCGGCAAGGGGTCGTCGCGCGAGCAGAGCCCTTACGCGGAGATGATGGCCGGGATCAAGGTGGTGATCGCCGAGAACATCGAGCGCATCTACCGCGAAAACTGCCAGAACCTGGGCGTCCTCACCTCCACCAACTTCGAGCTGGTGGAGCGCATCCGCAGCGGCGAGACGATCCCCCTCACCGAGTTCACGGATGGGGCGGACGAGATCACGCGCGGGATCATCGAGCACGGCGGGCTCTTCAACTACAACGTGGCGCGGCTGCAGGGGAAGGTTAACACGCCGCCCATCTCCTGCCACCACGGGATGCCTGGCGACGCGCCCGCTTCCACGGACGCGGACGACGTGCGCGCCATGCGCGGGAGCGGCGAGGGGAACCTCCCCGGCCCCGGCCCGGAGACGGGTGTGGACTACGCGGCGGCGCAGTTCGTGGCCACCTCCACTTCCAACGTGGAGTCGGACAAGCTGACGGCGCCGGAGGGGCATGCGCACGGCCGCCGGGCGCGCCCCATGACCATCGCGGAGAAGATCTTTGCGCGGCACTGGGTCAAGGACCTGGCGCGCGGCGAGATCGGCGTGGAGTGGGTGCAGCCGGGCGATTCCGGCTTCGTGCAGACGGACATCCGCTTCAGCCACGAGTACGTGACGCCGATGTCCGCCATCTTCTTCGAGCAGCTGGTGGGCCCGGACGAGCGGGTGCTGGAGCCGGAGTCGATCCTCTTCTTCCGCGACCACCTGACCTTCCTCAAGGACGCCATGTCGCCGGAGCGCGTGCAGCTCGGGCTGCTGGACGTGGCGAACCAGCTGGAGGTAAAGCAGCGCGAGTTCGCGGAGAAGCAGGGGGTGCGGCTGTACGGCGAGCTGGGGCACGGCAAGCACGGCTCCGAGGCGATCTGCCACAGCAAGATCCTTGAGGCGTATGCGCTCCCCGGCCACGTCATCATCGGCTCGGACAGCCACACGCCGCACGCGGGGGCCGTGGGGTGCGTGGCCTTCGGCGTGGGGACGACGGCGATCTTCAACTCGTGGATCACCAAGGACGTGCGCGTCGAGGTGCCCAAGTCGTTCCGCGTAGTCGTCACGGGCGAGAAGCCGGAGAACGTGACGGCCAAGGACTTCATGCTGGAGATCCTGCGCCACCCGTACATCAAGGACGGGCACGCGATCGGGCAGATCATCGAGTACGCCGGGCCGGCCGTGGAGTCGCTCTCGGTGGACGAGCGCGCCACCATGACCAACATGGCGGCGGAGGTGGGGGCGTTCACGGGCCTCGTGGCGCCGGACGCCAAGACGGTGGAGTACCTGGTGCAGCAGCGCGGGATGGAGCGCGCCGAGGCCGAGGCGCTCTGCGAGGGGCTCTTCTCGGACGAGGGCGCCGAGTACGTGAAGACCATCGAGATCGACGCGTCGCAGCTCCGCCCCATGATCGCGCTGCCCGGCGACCCGGGGAACGGGATGTACGTGGAGGAGATGGAGGAGACGGTGCGGATCGACATCGCGTACGCGGGGAGCTGCACGGCCGGGAAGAAGGAGGACATGGACATGTACGCCCGCGTCCTCCGCGAGGCGCACGAGCGCGGCGAGCGCAAGCCGGAGCACGTGCAGCTCTACATCCAGTGCGGCTCGCAGGAGGTGTACGCGTACTGCCAGGAGCAGGGGTACGACCGCGTCTTCGAAGCCGTGGGGGCCACCTTCATCGAGCCCTCGTGTGGCGCCTGCATCAACGCGGGCCCGGGCGTCAGCCGCAAGCCGACGGACGTGACGGTGAGCGCCATCAACCGCAACTTCCCGGGACGCTCGGGGCCGGGGCAGCTCTACCTCGCCTCGCCCTACACCGTGGCGGCGTCCGCGATGGCGGGGTACATCACGGCGTACGAGCCGCTGGGCGAGCCCGCCGGGGTCTAGCCCGCGGGAACCGCTCTTGCGATGCGGCCCCCGGCGCTTCGGTGCCGGGGGCCGCTTCCTTGGGCACGCACCACGACACGCTTGTGCGGGACACGAAGAGCCGGTATCTTCGGGTTATTTTCGGAAAACACCCCCTCCCCACGCAGCCCGTATGAATGCCAAGAGCGAAGCCCTGCGGCTGATCCAGAGCCTTCCCGACAACACGGACTGGGACGACATCCTGCGCGTGCTGGCCGGGCGCGCGGCCCGCTCGGGCGGGAGCGCCGCGGCCGCCATGCGCGAGCTGCGCGCCGCCATGTCGCCCGAGAGCATGGCCGTGCCCGCGGAGCGCGAGCGCGGCGACGGCTGACCGCGCGCGGCTCCCCGCCGCGCTGCCGAGCACCCCTGCCCCACCGATCGACCCCACCACACGCCAGGAGAGGCCCATGGCCGTCCAGACCGTACAGGAGTTCGTCGCCGCCACCAGCCAGAAGGAGGAGGCGCGCGGCAAGTTCGAGATGGAAAACCCGTACACCCTGGAGGTGAACCTCGACGGGCGCGTGTGGTGCAAGATGGGCGCGATGATCGGCTACGTGGGCGCCGTCAAGTTCACCCGGCAGGGGGCGCTGGAGCAGGGGCTGGGCAACCTGCTCAAGAAGATGGTGACCGGCGAGGGCACCACGCTCATGAAGATGGAAGGCCGCGGCCGCGTGTACCTGGCCGAGGCCGGCAAGCGCATCCAGGTGCTGAACCTCGCCGCGGGCGAGACCATCTTCGTGAACGGCAACGACCTGCTGGCGCTGGAAGACGGGATGAGCTACGAGATCAAGATGATGCGGCGCGTGGCGGGGATGGCCTCCGGCGGGCTCTTCAACATTCGCGTCAGCGGGCCGGGGATGGTGGCGATCACGACGCATTACGTCCCGATCACCCTGCGCGTGACGCCCGGCCAGCCCGTCTTCACCGACCCCAACGCCACGGTCGCCTGGTCCGGCGACCTGGCCCCGGGGATCCACACCGACATCTCCTTCAAGACGCTGATCGGGCGCGGCAGCGGCGAGTCGATCCAACTTCGCTTCGAGGGGAACGGCTGGGTGGTGCTGCAGCCGTACGAAGAGGTCTACATGCAGGCCGATTCGAAGTAGCGGCACTACGCATCCGTGCATTCCGGAAGCATGTCCATGATCTCGTGCGTCCTCGCGATGCGGCACTCGCGGGCGCTTCGCCGCGCGGCCGCGTGCCTCCTCGTCGCCGGGTGCGCCACGCCGGCGCCTGCCCCGCGTGCCGGTCCCGGGCTGGGCGGCGGCTACCATGGCGTCGTGATCTGGCTGGGTGAGGAGCGTCACGACACCGTCACGGTTTCCTTTGCCACCGAATGGCGGCGGACCGCCGCGGGCACCGACACCGCCTGGACGTTCTACACGGATGATGGACCGCAGGTAATCTTTGGGAGGCTGGAGGGCGACCGTCTGGTGTGGAGCCACGGCGCGCGGAGCAACTTCGGTCTGAACGTCCAGCTCGCCGGCCCCATCGAAGCCGACGGACGGGTGCGCGGCTGCACGCTGACCCCGCGTCGCCTTCCCCGGAATCGGACCACCTTCCCCGTCGCCGCCTTCGCGCTCGCCCCCCGCACCGCTCCCCCGCCCTCCGCGGCGGACGCGCCGATCAGGCAATGCGGGGCGGGCGGGCCGTAGCTCATCCACCACGTCGTCGGGAGAGAAGATGCGTTCTGTCTTGGTCCTGTGCGCTGCCGCTCTCGCCTGCGCATCGCCGCTCCTCGGCCAGAGCGGAGGCGGCGGCTGGGCGGGAGTACTCGCGCCTTTTTTGCCCCTGCAGAGCCCGCCGGCGTTCGACTTCAACGGAGTAGTGGCGTGCGGAGCCGGCGTCACCCTGCCGTCAACCGTACGGCTCGACGGAGACGCTGAACCAGGCGCGAAGTTCTACGCCTTCGTCGCCGGCCGGGCGCCGGGTTCGCACCATCGGATCGAGATCCGCCGCCCGGCCGGGCGCGATGCAACGCACTTCGACGTCGTCGGGATGCGCTGCCGCGAAACGGACGGGCGTCTTCACTCGGTCCTGCTGAAATCCGATCAGCGCTACCTCCTGTACGTCCCTCATTTCGTTGAATCCAGCTATTCCGACCTGCGGGGCGTCAGGGCGGATGGCTCGCTCGTCCGATACACGTGGCACGAACCAGAGCGGGTGCTGGCTCCCGCCGACAGCATCGCTGCGCTGCGCCGGGCGAAGGAGGCCGCGGCGGCGCGAGCGGCGCAGGAGGCCCGCGCCAACTACGCCCGGAATCTGGAGGCGGCGGAGGCTGCCCGGCGGCGCGAGCGGGAGCAGTATCTACGGGCGCGCGGCTACACCGGCACGCTGCTGCGCGACCTCATGGCCGGCACCATCCGGATCGGCTGGTCGGAGCGCCTCGTACTCGAATCGTGGGGCGAGCCCGCGGACGTGCACACCACCATCACGCGCTACGGCCGCCGGGAGCAGTGGGTGTACGGCCGCGGCACCTACGTCTACTTCGAGAATGGGCGGGTCACCACGATCCAGCACTAGGCCGCAGACGCACGCCCAGGGTCCGGCAGAAAACGGCTTCGCTCGGGGCCGCTTTTCCGTTGTATGGATACAGCTTACAAACCCTCAACGGCACACGCCCTGCCCCATCGCCGTGTCCCGCCGAGCGACTCAGAGGCTCGGGTCCGCCACACGCTGACCAGTCAGGTGACCATGGGCCGTCCCCGCATGCGCAGCGCCGCACCCAACCTGGACGCGCCGGAGACGATCCGCGACTTCTCCGCGCTCACTCCCGAGCAGCTCGCCCGAGCGGCCGAGCAGCTGCAGCGCGAGCTGGAGGCGCCGCAGACCATCGAGGCGCGGCGGCTGAAGTACGCGGCGCTCTGCCGGATCGAGCGGAAGCTGGGGAGCCAGCGTGCGCTGCGCCGCGTCTTCGTGCCGCCCGCGACGCGGGCTCGCCCGGGGAGCCGCATCTGGCGGGAGCCGCAGATCCGGCCGGCGGCCACCCCCACGCCGTCGCGCGCGCTCGACGGGTTCCTGAGCATGCTGGAGGGGTGGAAGCTGGACTGGACCAGCGCGGCCGAGATCGAGCGCGTGGGGGTGCCGGAGTATACCCCCGAGCGCGCGCTGGGCGTCTTGCTCCGCGCCTTCGCCGCCGGCCAGATCGCGCGCCTCGACCCTGACATCGCGCCGGAAGCTCACAGCCGCGAGCAGCTCATCCTGCCCATCCGCGAAGCTGCCTGAGCCGCTCCCCAGCACACAGGCGGGCGATAGCCAAGTGAAGAGGCACAGAGAAATCTCTGTGCCTCTTTTGTCGTGTTCTCGTCCCCGCCCAGGTGCTTCCGCGGCTGAGGGCGTGATGAATCACGCCCCTACGGAGATTCGGGGGCGGGTCAGGCCGTGCCGTGGCCGGTGAGCTGGCGGCCGCCGATGACGTGGAGGTGCAGGTGCGGCACCGTCTGGCCGCCCTCGTCGCCGATGTTGATGATGACGCGGTAGCCGGCTTCCGCTACGCCCGCCTGCTGCGCGACCGTGCGCGCGGCGAGCAGGAGGCGGCCGGCGAGCTCCAGATCTCCGTCACCGAGGTGGGCGACGGATTGGACGTGCTTGCGAGGGACCACCAGCACGTGCACGGGGGCCGCCGGGTGGATGTCCGGGAAGGCGACGACGTGCTCGTCCTGGTACACGAGATTCGACGGGATCTCACCCGCGGCGATCTTGCAGAAGATGCAGTCGTTCATTGGGCTCTCGCGGGTGGATGGAAGCCGGCAACCGGCACCAACAGGGCGCTCCACCACTCGTCCTCCTCGTCGGTGGTCTGCATGCGGAAGCCGGCGGCCTCGGCGTCGCGCAGGACGTCGGCGTGCTCGCTTAGGAGGATGCCGCTCACGATCAGCCGCCCGTCCGGCGAGCCGCCCAGCGCGTCGCGGAAGGCGGGGAGGAGCGGGCGGATGACGCCGCTCAGGATGTTGGCGAGCACCAGGTCGAAGCGCCCCAGTTCCGCCATCATCCCCGGCTCGGCGAGCGCCTCCACGATGCGAACGCGGCCGACGGTGCCGTTCTGCTCGATGTTCTCCAGCGCGTTGATGTTGGCGTCGGGATCGTACTCCACCGCCACCGCCTCCGCCGCGCCCAGCCGCACCGCCGCGATGGCGAGGATCGCGGAGCCGGAGCCCACGTCCAGCACCCGGTCGCCCTCGCGCACGACGCGGTCGAGGAGGCGGAGGCAGCCGCGCGTGGTAGCGTGCTCCCCGGTGCCGAACGCCATCTGCGGATCCACGTCGAGCACGATCTGGCCGGGGGCGGCGTCCCACTCCGTCCAGGTCGGCTTCACCACCAGGCGCGGCGAAAGGACGCGCGGGGCCAGCCCCTGCTTCCAGGTGCGGGCCCAGTCTTCGTTGTCCTGCCAGTGCCACGACAGCTCGGGCGCCGCGCCTTCCGGCAGCGCGTCCGCGATGGCCGCGCGCGCCTCTTCCACGAACGCGTCCGGGTCTTCCGGCGGCGCGAGGTAGGTGACCAGCGCGTCGGCCGTCTCCTGCACCGCACCGGCGCCGAGCCCGACGAGTGCCTCGCCGGCCAACGCGCGCAGATCGGGATCGTCCAGCCGCACCAACAGCACGAGCCAGCGGTCGGGAGCGCTCACGCGGCGAACACGTCCTTGACCCGGCTCCAGAAACCGCTCGGCCGGTCGCCGGTCGGCACGGGGCCCTCCAGCTCGGCGAGGCGGCGGAAGAGCTCCTCCTGCTCGGCGGAAAGCTCGGTGGGCGTCCATACGTGGATGCGGACGTGCTGGTCGCCCTTGGGGCCGCCGCCGAGCTGCGGGAGGCCCTTGCCGCGCAGCGTGAGCACGTCGCCGCTCTGCGTGCCGGCGGGGATGCGCACGCGCTCGTCGCCGTACACCGTGGGGACGTCCACCTCCTGCCCCAGCGCCGCGGCGCTGAAGGAGAGCGGGAGGTCGAAGACGAGATCGGTGTCCTCGCGCTCGAAGCGTGGATCTTCCTCCACCTCGATCACCGCGATCACGTCGCCGCGCGGACCGTTGCGCGGGCCCGCGTTCCCCTGCCCGCGGAGCGTCAGGTAGTTATTGGTGCTGACGCCGGCCGGAATCTGGATCTCCAGCGTCTGCTCGCCGCGCTCGCGGCCGTCGCCCCCGCACTTCTTGCACGGGTTCTTGATGATCTGCCCCGCGCCCTGGCACTGCGGGCAGACGCTGGCGCTGACGAACTGGCCGAAGACGCTGCGCTGCACCCGGCGCACCTGCCCCGCCCCCTGGCATCCGGGGCAGGTGGCGGGGCCGGACGGGTCTTCGGAGCCCGCGCCGGTGCACTTGGAGCAGGCGTCGAGCGCGCGGATCTTGACCGTCTTCTTGACCCCCGACGCCACCTCGGGCAGGGACACGGTCAGCTTGATCTGCAGGTCCTTGCCGCGCTGTGCCCCGCCGCGCCCGCGCCCCGCACCGCCGCCGAACAGGTCCTCCAGCCCCCCGAAGCCGCCGAAGTCACGCATGAAGATGTTGAGCGCGTCCTCGAAGCCGAAGCCGCCGTACTGCTGCCCCCCGCCGCCACCCGCGCGACCCTTGACGCCCGCGTGGCCGAAGCGGTCGTAGGCGGCGCGCTTGTCGGCGTCGCGGAGCACCTCGTACGCCTCGGTGGCCTCCTTGAACTTCTCCTCGGCCTCCTTGTCCCCGCCGTTGCGGTCGGGGTGGTACTGGAGGGCGAGCTTGCGGTACGCCTTCTTGATCGCTTCGCCATCCGCGGTACGCTCCACCGCAAGAATCTCGTAGTAGTCTCTCATCCCATTATCTGCGCAGCGGCTTTGTCAGCCGAGAAGTTCCGAAATCAGCGTCGAAGTGGTGTCCACCAGCGCCACAACGCGCTCGTACGGCATCCGGGTGGGCCCGATCACCCCGATGACGCCCTTGAGGTCGCCGGAGCGGTACTCGGAAGTCACCAGGGTGAAGTTGGAGAGCGCCGGGTCGTCGTGCTCCACGCCGATGGTGACGTTGAGGCCGCCGGCCGCGCGAGTCCCCACCACCCGCTTGAGGAGGTCGCGCCGCTCGGTGAGCTCCATGAGGGCGCGCAGCCGGTCGCCGCTGGCGAACTCCGGCTGGTCCGCCAGCACCGAAGCGCGACCCAGGTGCAGATCCGCGTCGCCGTGCGCGGGCGCCGCGAACCACTCGTCGGCCTGCTGCATGAAGACGTTGAGCAGCTCCGCTTCGCCGCGGCCGGTGGACACGGTGTCGCGCAGCCGCTCGGGGAGGGTGGCGCGGATCTGCCCCAGCGTGAGGCCGCCCAGCCGCTCGTTCAGCACCCGCCCAACCGACTCCAGCGTGGTGGGGGCGATGAGGGTGGGCACGTCCACGTAGATGGTGCGCACCCCCGCTGCGCGCAGGCGCAGCACCAGGAGCACCTTGGCCTCGCCGAGCGGCACCAGGTCGAGCCGCTCCAGCACGGCCTCGTCCAGCCGCGGCGCCATCGCCACCCCCAGCTCCTGCGTGAGCAGCCCTACCACCTGCGCCGCCCTGCGCACGAGCTGCTCGATGGCCGCGCCCTCCCCCGCCCCGGCCGCCAGCTCGCGCCGGATGGCGAGCTCCTCGCCGGAGGTGAGGGGGGTACGGCACATGAGGACGTCCACGTACAGCCGGTAGGCCAGGTCGGTGGGGACGCGGCCGGCGGAGGTGTGCGGGTGGAAGAGGTAGCCCTTCTCCTCCAGGTCGCTCATGGTGTTGCGCACCGTGGCCGGGGAGATCCCCAGCCCGAAGCGCCGGGCCACCATGCGGCTCCCGGCGGGCTCGGCGGTCTCCACGTACGTGCGGATGACCGCCTCCAGTACCTCGTGCTCGCGCTCGCTGAGCGGCTGCTCGGTCATGGGTCCGTGGCCCGTGGAAAACGCTGGAAAACCCGTTGAATTTCGCGGTTGGCGGAGGGGAGCGCAATGCTGGGCGGGATGGCCCCCTCCCCCCGGCCCCCTCCCCCGCCTGCGGGGGCGCAGGGCGGGCGAGGGGGAGAACTGCGGTCCGGGCTCCACAGATCGGTAGGGGCGCGATTCATCGCGCCCGCCCTTGCCCCCACCTCGATCCTCGCCCTCCGCACACAAATCCCGTAGGGGCCGCCCCGCGTGGCTGCCCGTGCCCGCCCACGCTCTGACACCCGCCCTTCGCGCCCGCCCTCCCCCCCGCGCCGACCGCCGCCTTCGACACGACAGCTCGTAGGGGCGGACCTGCGTGTCCGCCCACGTTTGCCCTTCCTCGACGCCCGCGTTCATCCCGCCAACACCGCCCTCCCCTCCGCCGCTTCGGCCAGCTCCACGGCCAGCCGGTCCAGCAGCAGCCACCCCTCCGCCGTCAGCCGCAACACGGCTTCATCCGCGTGCGCCAGCCCCCGCGCGCGCCACGCATCCGCAAGGCGGAGCTCGGCGTCGCAGGCGTCGGCCAGCGGGTAGCCGGTGTCCGTGCGAAGACCGAGCCACGCTCCTTCCAGCGCGCGCGTTTCGTCATCCACCGTCTCCTCGTCGTCGACCGGGAGGCGGCCGGCGGCGATGGAGTCGCGATAGGTGTCCCAGCTTCGCACGTTCCAGCGGCGCAGCGGCGGGTAGAAGGCGTGCGCGCCGGGCCCGAGGGCGGCGTAGGGCGCGCCCGTCCAGTAGACGCCGTTGTGGCGCGACTCCCGGCCCGGGAGGCCGAAGTTGGAGACCTCGTAGTGGCGGAAGCCGGCCGCGGTCAGGTGGCGGTGCGCCAGGAGGTACTCGTCCGCGTAGCGGTCGTCGTCGGCGAGCGTCTCGCGGCCTTCCAGGACCCAGCGGCCGAGCGGCGCGGCGGCCTCGGCGGTGAGGCCGTAGAGGGAGACGTGCTCCGGCTCCAGCGTGAGGGCGTGGTGCAGGTCGGCGCCCCAGTCGCGGCCGAGGCGCTGCGGAAGGCCGAAGATCAGGTCCACGCTCACGTTGCCGAAGCCCGCCTCGCGCGCGGCGTCCATCGCTCGCCGCGGGCCTTCCACGCCGTGCATCCGCCCCATCCAGCGCAGCGCGGGCTCGTGAAAGGTCTGCGCGCCCAGCGAGATGCGGTTGACGCCGGAGGCGCGCCAGTCGGCGGCGGTGGCCGCGGTGAAGCTCTCCGGGTTCGCCTCGCACGTCCACTCCGCCGCGTCGCTCCAGGTGGCAAAGGGCGCCAGCCGCTCGCGCAGCTCCGCCATCGCTGCGGGCGCGAGGAGCGACGGGGTGCCGCCGCCGACGTAGACCGTGTCCAGCGCGAGCGGCTCCGTCCACCCGCGCTCGTCCGCCAGCAGGCGCATCTCGCCCACGACGGCGTCGAGCCACTCGGCCGTGGGCGCCTCGCGCGTGGCCTGCACGGCGAAGTCGCAGTACGAGCAGCGGCGCACGCAGAACGGGACGTGGACGTACAGCGCACGCGGCGCGGACGGGCCAGACGGCAACGATCACTCCTTGCGACGGGTGGACCTCAGGGACACCGCAGCCAGCCGGACGTTCCGCGCGGGAAGGGGCTCACACAGAGCCACAGAGGGTACGGAAAGAGAACAGAAAGGGGTTCTCTGCGGCTTGCAGTTCCCCTCCGTGTTCTCTGTGTGATGCTTTTCAGCGGCGGCGGAACTGCTTGCCGGGGAGCGATTCCGCGAGGTCTCGCAGCTCGAGGGAGAGGAGCGCTGTCAGTAGGGCGCCGGTCGGGAGCGCGGCGGCGGTGGCGAGCTCGTCGACGTGGCGGGGCTCACCGTGGAGGAGGGCGAAGACGGCCGCCTCCTGCGGCGGGAGATCGGGGGGCGGCGCGGGAGGTGGAGCAACGGGGGTGGCGTGACCGACGCCGCGCAGCTCTTCGAGGATGTCGTGCGCGGAGGTGACGAGGCGGGCGCCTTCCTTGAGGAGCTGGTTGGTGCCCGCGCTCGCCGCCGAGCCGATGGGGCCCGGGACGGCGAAGACCTCGCGCCCCAGCTCCAGCGTGTACTCCACCGTGTGTCGCGCGCCGCTCCGCTCGCCCATCTCCACCACGAGCACGCCGTCGCTGAGCGCCGCGATGAGGCGGTTCCGGCGGGGGAAGTTGCCGGCGTTGGGGTCCTCGCCGGGAGCGAGCTCGGTGACGAGGAGGCCGCGCTCGCGCATGCGGCCGAAGAGGCGGTGGTTCTCGGGCGGATAGACGCGGTCGATCCCCTGCCCCAGCACGCCTACCGTCGCCCCGCCCGCGTCGAGGGCGGCGGCGTGCGCGGCGGCGTCGATCCCCTTCGCCATCCCGCTGATGATGGCGTAGCCGGCGCGCACCAGGTCCGCCGCCAGCGACGAGGCGGCCTGGCGCCCGTACGGCGTGGGCGCGCGGGTGCCGACCACGCCGATCCCGGCCGTTCCCAGCAGATCCAGCCGGCCGCTGGCGAACAACAGGAACGGCGCATCGGGAAGGAGGCGGAAGGCGGCCGGGTAAGCGGCGTCGTCCAGCGTGATGGCGACGGCGCCGACGCGGTCCATCAGCTGCTGCGCGTAGCGGGCCCGCTCGCGCCCCGCCGGCGTCCCCGCCTCCGCCACGCGGCGCGCCATCTCCGCGCCGAAGCCGGGGAGCGCCGCGATGGCCGTGACGGATGCGTTCAGCGCGCGCTCCGCCGTGCCGAAGCGGGCCAGGAGGGTGCCGATGCGGCCGGGCCCGATGCGCGGGACCACGGCCAGCCGGAGGAGCGGCTCCAGCGCGGCGGGATCGAGCGGCATGCGTGCGTCAGGGGCGCCAGGGCTCGGGCTCTTCGCCCGCGGCGATTTCTTCGGCCACCACGCGCGCGGCGTGCGTCCACAACCCTTCGAGAAGCGCATCCAACCCGCGACGCGCGACGGACGAGATCACGAACTGCCCCCACGCCTCGGGCGCATCCACCCGCGGCTGCTCCCACTCGGGCGGAAGCAGGTCGGCCTTGCTGAAGACGACGCAGTGCTGCTTTGCGGCGAGCTCCTCCGAATATCGCGAGAGCTCCTCGCGGAGGCGGTCGTACTCCGTCTGCGGCTCCAGCGCGTCGGCGGGGATCAGGATCGCCAGCGTGCGGGTGCGCTCGATGTGGCGCAGGAACTGGTGCCCCAGCCCCTTCCCCTCGTGCGCCCCCTCGATGATCCCCGGGATGTCCGCGACGACGAACGAGCGGTGGTCGCTCAGCGTCACCACGCCCAGGTTGGGGGTGAGCGTGGTGAACGGGTAGTCCGCGATCTTCGGCGTAGCGGCCGAGACGGCGGAGAGGAAGGTCGACTTCCCCGCGTTCGGCTCCCCCACCAGCCCCACGTCGGCGATCAGCTTCAGCTCGAGCACGATTCGGCGCTCGTCGCCCTCCGCGCCCGGATCGGCGCGGCGGGGCGCCTGGTTGGTGGCCGTCGCGAAGGCCGCGTTGCCTCGCCCGCCGCGGCCGCCCTTCGCCACCACCACCTCGTCGCCGGGGGTCAGCAGCTCGCCCAGCAGCTCCTCCGTCTCGTCATCCTTGACCACGGTGCCCAGGGGCACGCGCAGGATGAGCGGCTCGCCGTCGCGCCCTGTGCGGTCGTAGCCCTGGCCGCGCGCGCCGGGCTGCGCCTTGTAGTGCTGCTGGTAGCGGTAGTCCATCAACGTGGTGAGCTGCGGATCGGCCCGCAGGATGATGTCGCCGCCCTTGCCGCCGTTGCCGCCGTTGGGCCCGCCGTGCGGCACCCCCGTCTCGCGCCGGAACGACACCTCGCCGCCACCGCCGTCGCCGGCCTTTACCTGGATCGTCGCGTGATCTAAAAACAAGGGATTAGGGATTAGGGATTAGGGATTAGGGGCATTCGAGCCCCTCGTAGTTGCAGTGCTCCCCCTCTCCCGACAACGAGAGGGGCGCCCTCTCCTGTCATCGGGAGAGGGGGCCGGGGGGTGAGGGCCGCCGGATCGCGCCCCACAGCGCGCGGACCTCTTCCGCGCGGTCGTCATCGAGAAACGCGCACGCCGCCTCGACGGCTTCGTCCACCTGCTCGGCGGTCGCGCCGGCGTTGAGGGAGCCGCGCAGGTGCGAGTGGAGCTGGCGCGGCACGTTCCACACCGCCAGCAGCGCGGCGATGCACAGCTCGCGCGTCACCAGGTCCAGCCCCGGGCGGCCAATCACGCGTCCGTAGCCGCCGGTCACCATCCAGCCGTCCACGTCCGGGTGCAGCGAGCGGACGTTGGCGCGCAGCTTCTCGTAGTTCGAGCCGTAGACGGCGGCGCACACCGCCTTTCCGCGCGCGTCCCACTCCCGCGCGTCCTCGCCGAGCGACGGGGATGCGGGGCGGCCGCTGACCTCGCGCCACAGCCCCAGCGCGTTCAGCGCGTCTGGAAAGCCGACGAAGAGGTGCGACTGGAGGAGGACCTCCTCGACCGCGACGGGATCGGCATCCAGAGCGCCCTCCATCGCCGCGCGGATGGCGGCGGAGTCGCGCGTGCCGAGCGATGCGGCCAGGCGCAGCAGGGCGGCGTCAGGCATCCGGCGTGGCGAGGTGGATGCGGGGGCGGAGCTGGCCCACCGTCTCGCCGCGCGTGTTCACCACCTCGGGGAAGACGAAGGTGTGCAGACGCCCCAGGTCGTCCTCCGAGATCAGGTCCAGCTCGCGCAGCACGGCGATGATGGCGGGGCCGGCCGCGCGCTGGGCTCCATCCTCCACCTTGAGCGCGATCCCCAGCTCCGCGCCGGGTACACCGACGCAGTAGACGCCCTCCGCGCCGATCTTGGCGAAGACGCGGCCGCCCGCCACGCGCGTCAGCTCGGTGCAGATGCGCCCCTCGCCGGCCACCATCTCCGGGTGCGCCGTCATCGCCTCCACGATGCGCGAGGGGCCGGGCTCGCCCGCGCGCGCCGCCGCCGCGAAGCCGGCGTACGCCAGCGCCATGTGGCGCAGCGGCAGGGCGAACGTCACCACGCCGCACCCGTCCGTCCCCAGCCCCACCGCCTCCTGCGGCACCTGCGCCCAGCGCGCCACCTCGGCCAGCATGCGGCCCTGCACGGGGTGCCCCACGCGCTGGTAGCCGTCCGTCTCCCAGCCGTGGGCGCGGGCCAGGAGGAGCATCCCCGCGTGCTTCCCCGAGCAGTTGTTGTGAAGCCGCCCCGGTGCCAGACCCGCCTCCTCCAGCTCGTGCCGCGTGTGGTCGTCGAATGGCGGATGGGCCCCGCACGCCAGCGCCTCGGCCGTGCACCCGGCCTTGAGCAGGATCGACTCGGCGGCGGCCACGTGGCGCGCGCTCCCCGCGTGCGAACCGCAGCAGAGCGCCAGCTCCGCGGGGGTGATGCCGAAGCGCTCGGCGGCGCCGTCGTCCACCAGCGCGAGCGCCTGGATCGGCTTGGACGAGGAGCGGAAGAAGGTGCACAGCTCCGGGTCGCCGGTGGACGCGCGAAGCATCCCCCGCGCATCGACCACCGCCACGTGCACGCGGTGCCAGCTCTCCGGCACCGCGTTCCTCACCACCTCCACCACGCTCACCGCTTCCGTCATCGCCGCTCGACCCTGGGGACACACCGCCGCGGGGGTTTCCGCCGCGGACCCGTAAAATAAAGGAGGAGAGGCACCTTGGCACCCCTCCTCCCCTGCCCGCTGCTGGCCGCTTTTACCTGCCGGCGCTCTTTATCTCCGGCTGGCCGTCGCGGGCTGCCTGCCGCGGGCCGCTTCGGCCGCGCGGAAGAGCGCCGCCTGCGTGGGCGAGGTCCTCGCCAGGCGCAGCGCCTCCTGCAGCACGCGGTCGGTGGCGTCGTTGCGCTGGGCCGCCACGCTCTCGCCGAAGCGCGCCCGCGCGATGGCGTTCACCAGGCGAAGGTCCACGTAGCGCTGCGCGGCGTCGTACTGGGCGCGCGTCACCCCGATCCCGGCGCGGGCGATCCGCTCGAAGAGGGTGTTGCGCATGGCCGGCGACACCTGGAAGTCGGGGGTGAGCCCCGGCGTGCTGCGGCCGTACTCCACCGCGTAGCGCAGCAGCTCGCTCTCCCACTTCCCCAGGTCCTTGGCCAGGGCGCGGAAGAAGTCCCGCTCCACCGCGGTGGCCGAGTCCTGCTTCAGCTCCAGGTCCGGCACGATGCCGCCGCCGCCGAACACCGTGCGCCCGCCATCCGTGCGGAAGGGCTGCCGCTTGGCCGTGTCCTGCAGCATCGGCGTTCCCGAGCGGCTCACCTCGGCCGTGTCCTCGGCGGCCAGGCCGTCCTCGTCCTCCTCGTGCTCCTTCTGGATGGAGCGCCCCACCGGAGTGTACCACTTGGCGGTGGTCATCTTGAGGAAGTTGCCCCCCGAGAGCGGGAAGAGCGACTGCACCGAGCCCTTGCCGTACGTGGGGCTCCCCACCACCAGCGCGCGGTCGTGGTCCTGCAGCGCGCCGGCCACGATCTCCGCGGCGCTGGCCGAGTACTCGTCCACCAGCACGACCACCGGCAGCTCGGGATACGACGCGTCGTCGCGGGCGCGGAAGGTCTCGCTCTCGCGCGGGTCGCGGGCGCGGGTCTCCACGATCGCCTGGCCGGACTTCAGGAAGAGGTCCGACACCGAGACGCCCTGGTTGAGGAGGCCGCCCGGGTTGTTGCGCAGGTCCAGCACCAGCGACTTCATCCCCTCGCCCTTGAGGCGGGTGATGGCCGCGCGGATCTCGTCGGTGGAGGTCTCCGCGAAGACGGTGAGGTTGACGTAGCCCACCCCCGGCGACGCCATGTACGCGTACGGCACCGACTTCACGTGGATCTCGTCGCGCACGATGCGAAAGGTGACCGGCTCGTCGACGCCCACGCGCAGCACCTTGATGGTGACGGGCGATCCCTTGGGACCGCGCAGCACCTTGACCGCCTTCTCGTCGCTCCACCCCTTCGCGTCCTGCCCGTCGATCTCGATCATGCGATCGCCCACGCGCACGCCGGCGCGCTCGGCCGGGGTGCCGGGAAGGACGCCCACCGCGGTGATGTAGTTGTCGCGCGGCGCGATCTGGATCCCCACCCCCGCGTACTCGCCGCTCGTGGCGAGGTGGAGCTGCGCGTACTCCTCGGCGGACATGAAGGTGGTGTGCGGGTCGCCCAGCTCCCGCAGCATCCCCTTGATGGCCTTCTGGTACAGCTCCGAAGCGGGCTGCGGGTCCACGTAGCGCGTCTGTACGTAGCGCACGACTTCGTCAAAGAGCTGCGCGCGCTGGAAGACGCTGTCCTCGCGGCTGCCCTGCTGCAGGAGCCAGCCGCCGGATACGAGTGCGACGCCCGCCACCAGCGCGGGGGCGACAATGGTGCGATGGAGCTTCATTCCGCCTCCGAAGAGCGGTGCGGGGAGGCCGCGGGGAAAGCGCGGCTGGTGCTGCTAGATTGTAAACCCGCCTGCCGGAAAGGTTTCCGGAAAGCGGGTGGCGAGCGCGGCCACCACTCTCGCGTGGACCTCGGCCGGCGGCGCTCCCGCGTCCACCCGCACGACTCCTGCCACGCGGCCTGCCATCTCGCGGTACGCGGCGGCCACGCGGGCGTGGAACTCGGCCCCGGCGCTTTCCATCCGGTCGGGGTCCATCCCGGCCGACCTCTGCCGCCGCGCGCCCTCCTCGGGGTCGAGCTCCAGGAGGATGGTGGCATGAGGAGATACGCCGCCG
Organism: Longimicrobium sp.; assembly: GCA_036389135.1. Classification (NCBI taxonomy): domain Bacteria; kingdom Pseudomonadati; phylum Gemmatimonadota; class Longimicrobiia; order Longimicrobiales; family Longimicrobiaceae; genus Longimicrobium; species Longimicrobium sp. The sequence goes on along the minus strand of DASVQP010000048.1, from coordinate 106,503 downwards.
GTGGCGATCCGGTTGCATTCGGCGATCTCGTCGGCCGGCAGCCCGCGCCCGCCGCCCTGGTAGGCCAGGGTGGAGAGCTCGAACCGGTCCGCGATTACCACCCGCCCGCCTGCCAGCGCGGGGCGCACCACCTGGTCCACGAACGCCGCCCGCGCCGCCAGCATCAGGAACAGCTCGCTCCGCGCGGGCACGGCCAGCTCCAGGTCCGCGAGCACGGTGGCGCGCACCCTTTCGCCGAGCGGCGTGGACCCCGGCTCGCGCGCCACCACCGGCTCACGCCCCCGCGCCGCGAGCAGCTCGGAGAGCAGGCGGACCTGCGTGGTCTTGCCGGAGCCTTCCACCCCTTCGAAGGCAAGGAACAGGCCCCGCGGGTCCGTTGGTGCGGTCATGGTGGGTGGTGGGTCGTGGCTTTCGCGGCGAGTGAACTCGCGGCTACAACAGCACAAAGTCCGCCTGCGCGGACTCCGGGTCAGATGCCGGCGTGCACGAGCCGGCTTCAGCCGCCTTCCCGTGGTTCCAGCCGGGGGATTCATCCCCCGGTGTTGCGGCGCCGGGGCCTGCCAGGGTGCCCGCCGCCCCCTACCAACCCCGCCCCCCGAACCTGCGAAGGCAGGTTTCCCGCGGTTGTTGCAGCGGTTTCAACCGCCGGACCCGCTCGGTTGCCACCCATTGCCCAGCGCCCCGCCCCCCGCAACGCCAACGCGGCCCGGCGCCGTAAAGACACCGGGCCGCGTCGCGTGGAGTGGGTCAGCGGGCGAAGAGCGTCACCGAGACGGAGCCGCGCCAGAAAGGCTCCTCGAAGCCCGCCGCGTCGCCGCCACGGGTGCCGCGCTCCACCGCCGCGTCCAGCATCGCCGCGCCGCGGCCGAGGCGCGCGCCGATGCCGGCGGTAAGGGCGCGCTCGTCAGGGAAGGCCGAGTCCGCGCCGTCCCAGCGGAAGGGGAGGCGCGCCATGCGGGCACCCAGCCGCAGCGGAAGCGTCTGGCCCAGGAGGGTGAAGCCGTCGTACTCCAGCCCGCCCGCGAGGTTCAGCGCGTCGCGCGCGCCGCCGCGGTTGGTGATGTCGTCGTCGGCCGCGCCCCATCCCGCCCACCGGCCGGAGGCCGCAAGCAGCATGTTGCCCGTCACGCGGGCGCTGGCGCCCACGTCCAGGGTGACGGGAAGCGAGTAGTCCTTCTCCGCCACCGTCGAGTCGTTGGGGCTGGCGTTCAGCTTCCCGCCGCCCGACACGGCCGCCGCAAAGCTGAGCGCCTCCACCGGCATCCAGCGCATCCCCGCGGAGATGCCGGTGCCGGTGTAGGTGATCGTGGTGGCGCTGACGGCCGCGTTCAGCCCCTCCACGAAGCGCTGGCTGGTGTCGCGCACGGCTCCGGTAAAGGCGTCCACCGCCAGCCCCACCGCGAAACGCGGCCCGGCACGGTAGCCGATCCCGCCGCGGAAGCGCGCGATGGCGCCCTGCGAACGGAAGCGCTCCTCCACCGCGACGCGTCCCGTGCTCAGCGTGATCGTGTCGCTGCGGGTGGCGCGGTAGTTCTGGTCCAGGAACGCGCCGTACCCCGCCATCAGGGTGAAGCGGGGGCGCGGCTGGAAGACGGCCTGCACGGCGGGAAAACGCGCCGTGGTGCCGCTGGTGGCCTGCGTTCCCGCGGTGGCGTCGTACTGGTCCGGCTGGAAGGTCACCGAGATGGCGGCCGTGGCGAGCCCCACCGGCCCGGCGGGGTTCACCAGCGAGAAGGTGGCCTCCGGAAGGCCCAGCGCAACGCCGCCCAGCCCACGGGCGCGCGCGTCCACCGGCTCCAGGGGGTACCCCAGCCCGCGGGAGGAGAGCACCGACTGCGCCTGGGCGCCGCCCGCGTGTACGGCGAAGGCCAGGGCCGCGAGGGCCCCGAGGCGAAAGGCGCGGCTCATGGCAGCTCGCTCCGTACCGGCAGTGTGTAGACGATGCGAAGCCGCGGCTCCGGCAGGAAGGCCACGAGGCCAAAGGTGTCGTAGATCTGGCCGTTGGGGCGCACCGACGGGATCCCCACCAGCGGGCCGCCCAGCAGCGCGAAGTCCATGGGCACCGTGTCGCCGCGGGCCGCGCTGGTGGCGAAGGCGGTGATGTTCAGCTCCACCAGCGAGTCGGCCGGCGCGAATGCCGCCGCGCTCTGCGGCGCCAGGAAGCCGCTCTGGTTGGCGAACCTCACCCGTTCGTTGGGGTCCAGCACCGGCTGTCCCAGCGGAGCTCGCCGCCCCAGCTCCGGCTCGGTGATGGTGTAGATGGAGACGATCGCCGAGTCCAGCGGCGCGAATGCGGCCGAGACCGGAGAGCGGCGCAGCAGCAGCGACACGCGGTTGAGCTGCACGTCGCGCAGCGCCACGCGCTGGCACGACCCGCCGCCCGCGGCGCACCCGGTGACCGAGTCCGGCAGCTCGAAGTGGAAGAGCGAGCGCGCGGAGCGGATGCCGCCCGCCGCCAGCATCCCCGCCGGCTGCGGCGGCTCCGGGGTGAAGACGAAGGTGTTGGGCTGCGTCTCGATGGGGATCGTCGTCTGCACGACGGTGTCGCGGACCGCGTTGGAGGGGCGCACGCCCGCGCGGAGCGTGGGGATGGCGCGGATCTGCACCCGCGCCCCCGCCTGCGCGGCGCCCACCGTGAAGCCGAAGCCGGTGCTGTCGCGCAGCGCGGCGACGTCCGCCGAGTCCAGCGCGATCACCACCGAGTCGCCGGCGGCGCCCACCGTGTACTCCGCCTGCGCCAGGAGCGCGCCGCGCGTGCCCCCCGGCGTCCGCCACGGGGTGCGCACGCCGCCCGTGTCGGAGGCGAGCTCCCACGTCGCGGTGGTGGCGTCCCAATCCTGCGCCAGGCGGAAGACCTGGAGCGTCACCGGCCCGGCGGTGGAGAGCGCCGAGTCCACGCGCAGCACCAGCTCGCCGGAGACGAAGCGGGGGAGCGTGTCCGTGCGGTTGACGTTGTCCTGCGTAAAGGTCACCGAGCGCGGGAAGGCCGCCGCGCTGCGGTACAGCGCGTTGGCGCTCAGCTCGCCCGCGAAGCGGTTGGCGACCACCGAGTACACCACCCCGCTGGGGGCGCTGTAGCCGGTGAACACGCCCAGCGGCCGGAAGGCGGCGCCGGCCGGCACGATCACCTCTCGCGTGGGGCTGTTGCCGCCGAAGATCTCGGTGCCGGAAAGGGTGGGCGACTCGTCGTCGCATGCCGCGAGGCCCAGCACGAGCGCGGCGAGCAGGAAGGTCCTGCACGGGCCGATACGACGTAGCATCAGAGAGAACCGGAACGGTGTGTGTGCGGGCGGCCTCGGCCGCCCCGGGATTCAGGCACCCGCCGGCGCGCCCCGGTAGGTGCGCGGAAGGCGGAGCCCCAGCCCCGTGAGGATCTCGTAAGAAATGGTGCCGCAACGGGCGGCCACCTCGTCCACCCGGATCTCGCCGGGACCGTCGCTTCCGATGAGGGTGGCGACGTCGCCGGCGCGGACCTCGCCGGGCACCTCCGAAAGGTCCACCACCGTCATGTCCATGGAGATGCGGCCGACGATCGGCACGCGGCGCCCACGGACCAGCGCCTCCCCTCCCGCCGTCGCCAGGCGCCGGGGGAGCCCGTCGCCGTAGCCGATGGCCAGCGTTCCCCACCGCTCCTCGCGACGCGAGGTGTAGGTGGCGCCGTAGCCCACCGTGGTCCCCGCGGGGACCGCCCTGACCAGCCCGATCCGCGCGCGGAGCGATGCCACCGCCTCCGGGCGCGTGCCCGGCCCCGCCTCGCCGCCGTACATGAAGATGCCGGGGCGTACCACGTCGCCCCCGAAACCGGCGCGGCGCAGGGCCGCGGCGCTGTTGGAGGTGTGGACCACGTGCCGGTGCCCATCCGGAAGCCGGGCCAGCGCAGCCCGGAAGCGCCGCTCCTGCGCATCCGCGGAAGCGAGGTCGGCCTCGTCCGCGGAGTGGAAGTGCGTAAAACACCCCTCCCACTCCAAAAGGTCCCCTGCGGCCTCCGCCACCGCCCTTCCCCACTCCGCCGCCTCGCCCGCCGGAAAGCCGGCGCGACCCATCCCCGTGTCGATCTCGGTATGGAAGGCCAGGCGTGCTCCCGCGTTCCGCGCGGCATCCGCCCACCCGCGCACCGCGTCAACGTCCGAGAGCGCCAGGGTGAGACGGGCCCGTGCGGCGCGCGCGTACTCGCCCGGCGGCGTGGGGGCGGTCACCACCACCCGGCCCCGCCACCCGGTCTCGCGCAGCGCCTCCCCCTCGGCCACCGCGGCGACGCCGAAGCCCCACAGCGCCTCCGGCTCCAGCGACGCCATCAGGTGGCGCGCCACGGGGGCGAGCCCCAGCCCGTAGGCGTTGGCCTTCACCATGGGGAGGAGGGCGGCGCCACCCGCGGCCTCGCGCACGCGGCGGAGGTTGCGCAGAAGCGCGTCCAGGTCTACCTCCACCCAGGCGCGGGAAGTGTCGTGCTCGGCGTCCGTTGGCGGAATTGGCACAAATCGCGTAGTATAGGCCCCTTGTGACGACATCGCAACCCGACTTCCGCCCCGCCGCGCCCGACTCCGGCGGCGTCCTGGACCGTTCCCTGGAGCTGGTCCGCTTCCTTCGCGCCCACTGCCCGTGGGACGCCGAGCAGACGCCGCACTCCCTCCAGCGCTACCTGCTGGAGGAGGCCCACGAGGTGGCCGACGCCATCAACGCGGGCGACCCCGCCGCGCTGCGCGACGAGCTGGGCGACCTGCTGCTGAACGTGGCCTTCCAGGTGGTGATCGGCGAGGAACAGGGCGCCTTCAGCCGGGAGGAAGTGGTCGCCGGCCTGGAGCAAAAGATGCGCCGACGCCACCCTCACCTCTTCGGCCTGGGGGAGCGGGAGGAGTGGGCCGCGATCAAGGCCCGCGAGCGCGCCGGGCACCCGAAAGCCACGGGCCTCCTCAGCGCCCTCCCCTCGGGGATGGACCCGCTGCTGCGCGCCTTTCGCATGCAGGACCGCGTCGCCTCGGTGGGCTTCGACTGGCCGGACTGGCGCGGCGCGTGGGACAAGGTGCGCGAGGAGACGGACGAGGTTCGCGAGGCGCTGGAGTCCGGCGACGCGGACCACCTGGAGGACGAGCTGGGCGACCTGCTCTTCGCCATGGTGAACCTGGTGCGGCTGGCGGGCGCGCATCCCACGCCGGCCCTGGCGCGCGCCAACGCCAAGTTCGCCCGCCGCTTCGGCGCCATCGAAGCCCTCGCCCTCGAGCGCGGCGTCGTCCTCGGCGAAGCCACCCTCGAAGAGCTGGACGTGCTCTGGGACGAGGTCAAGCGCCGCGAACGAACAGCGGCCTCACACAGAGCCACAGAGGAAAACAACAAGAACTGAAAAGGCAGCTTCTTTTTCCTTTCTGTTCTCCTCCGTGTCTCTGTGTGAAACGTGCAGTTGCCGTACTACCCCTTGCGCCGGGAGCCGTCACGCGGCACCGTCCGGCAGGCGCAAGCGCGTTAACCATCCGTTTACACCGGCTCAGATGACTTCGGACCGCGGCGCATGAACCTGCGCACACGTTTCGTCCTTACCCTGCTGGCGATCACCACGGTGCTGCTCGTGCCGGCGGTGTCCGCGCTGTTCGGGCTGCGCGAGCTGCAGAACGTGGCCGCGCAGCTCCGCACGCGCGACACCGAGGCGACCCGCATCCTGGGGCGCATCCACACCGGGCTGGAGGAGCTGGACTACGCCCACAGCAACCACGTGGTGCTGTGGAACATCTCGCCGGATACGGCGCTCTACTGGCGCGCGCGAACCGACACCGCCACGCGCCGGCTGGAGGGGGAGATCCGCGGCCTGGGCGCGCGCCCGAGCGCCACGCCGGAGTACCGCGCCGCCACCGGCCGCGCCGCCCGCCAGTTCGAGCAGCTCCGCCGCGCCATCGCCGAAGAGCAGTCGCGCCTGCGCCGCGGCGTGGCGGACCCCAACACCGAATTCCGGCAGTCGGTGGTGGTTCCGGCGTTCGACGCGATGGAGCACTCGCTGGACCCCGTGGCCCAGGCCATCGACGCCGAGGGTGAGGAAAAAGTTCGCCGCGCGCAAGAAATTGCCGACCGCGCCGCCACCTCGACGCTGACCGCGCTGGCCGCTGCGCTGATCGCCACGCTCCTCCTGGGCGCCTGGCTCACGCGCGGCGTGCTGCGGCCGGTGAGCGAGCTGCGGGCGGGGATGGGGCACGTGGCCGAGGGCGACTTCACCCCCAACGTGCGCGTGCCCACGCACCGCCCGGACGAGATCGGCGAGCTGGCGCGCTCCTTCACCTCCATGGCCGAGCGGCTGGCGGAGCTGGACCGGCTCAAGGCCGAGTTCGTCTCCGTGGCCTCGCACGAGATCAAGACGCCGCTCAGCGTCATCCGCGGCTACGTGTCGCTCCTGGCGGACGGCATCTACGGCGAGGTCAACGAGACGCAGCGGAAGACGCTCCTGGCCGTAAACGACCAGACGGACCGCCTCACGCGCCTGGTGCACCGCCTGCTGGACATCAGCCGTTTCGAGGCGGGGGGCGGGCGGCTGGAGCTGCGGCGCATCAACGTGCGCGACTTCCTCCAGGAGCTGACCAGCGGCTTCCAGGTCCTCGCCTACCAGAACGGGATCGACTTCCCCGTGGAAGTGGCGGACGACGTTCCCGTCAACGTGGTGGGCGACGCGGACCGCCTCAACGAGGTGCTGGGCAACCTCCTCTCCAACGCCTTCAAGTTCACGCGGCGCGGCGGAAACATCCGGCTGGAGGCGCACCGTGACGGCGCCGGCATCCGCGTGACGGTCGCGGACACGGGCGTCGGCATCCCCGCGGACAAGCTCCCGCACATCTTCGAGAAGTTCTACCAGGTGGACAACGACGCCCAGCCGCGCTCGGTGGGTTCAGGGCTGGGGCTGGCGATCGCGCATGAGATCGTGGAGGCGCATGGGGGCACGATCAGTGCAGCGAGTGAGGAAGGAAAGGGCACCACTTTCACCGTGGTAATCCCCGAACGCCCACCGGCCGCCAAGGTCGGCGAGACGATTCCTCACGGCTGACCCCATGCGAACTGTCTGTGCAATCTTTTCCGTGCTCCTCCTGGGCGCCTGCGCCACGCTCCGGGGGGGCGGGCCGGACGCGGGCCACCGGGCGCGGCTGTGGGAGCAGGCGCACGCCGCGTACGCCCAGGACTCGTTCCGGGTTGCAGCCGCCGCGTTCCAGCGCCTCGCCAACGAGCATCCGCGCACGACGGAGGGGCACGAGTCGCGTTTCTACCTGGGGGTGCTGAGCCTGGAGCCGCGCAGCAGCGTGGATCTCACGCTCGCGCGCCAGCAGCTCCAGATGTACCTGGCCGACGACAGCGTGCAGGCGCTCCGCGGCTACCACCTGCGCGAGGCCGGCTCCCTGCTCCGCCTCGTCACCGAGCTGCAGCGCCCGTGCGACACGCGCGCGGGCGCCGTGGCGTGCGACCCCCGCGTGGTCACCCGCGTCGTGACCGAGCCTTCGCCCGGCGGCAGCGGCGAGAGCTCCGCCGCGGCCGCCGAGGCCGCCCGCCTCCGCCGCGAGGTAGCCGAGCGCGACCAGACGATCCGCGATCTGCGCGAGGAGCTGCAGCGAATCCGCAACACCCTCGCGCCACGTCGACAGCCAAGGTAAAAAGCCTCACACAGAGACACAGAGAGGGAACGGCAAGAACGGCAGAAGTAGTTCTCTGCGGCTTGCGGTTCCCTCTGTGTTCTCTGTGTGAGGCTTTTCTTATTTGGGGGTGCGCTCGATCTGCTTGCGGTGGTGGTCCAGGTGGATGGCGACGAAGCGGAGGGCCTTGATGGGCTCCAGCTTGCCGAAGTACGGATGGGTGAGGCCGGCGGAGCCCTGCTCGCGCGCGGCGGCGAGCTCGGCGGCGAAGCATTCGCCCAGCTCGCGGAGCGCCTGCAGCGCACCCTCGCGGTCGGCGCGCGGCTCGCCGGGGCGCATCTCGCGCGGCGAGGGGACGCGCAGGGGGATCGTGCGATGGAAGAGGATGTGGGGGAGGATGACGATGCGGACCATCTTCTTCCGCCATCCCGCCAGCTTCTCGCGCATCGGGCGCCCCTCGCGCAACTCGTCGAGGAGGGCCTCGTAGGCACGCGTCAGGTGCTCGGTGACCTGGGCGGGGGTCCACTTCCCTTCCCCCCACGGCAGCGTCCACGATGCGTGCGGCAGGGCCGAGGCCGAGTGCAGGTACGCGGCGAGGGCGACTTCGTGCTCGTCGGCGGCGGCGTCCCAGCGGGCCTGGCTTCGCGGCGACACACGGTGCGGCGTAGTCATCGCGGAGGGCCTCCAGGAGAAGGGATGGGGGTGCGGCGAGCGCCGCGGTGGGTGGGTCAGCGCGGCGGGTGCCGCAGCCAGCTTTCGATCCGCTCCAGCGGCTCGCTCAGCGTCCACCCGGCCGAGCGCCAGGCGCGAACGCGGGCGAGCAGTTCATCCACCGAAGTGTCGCCATGCCGGCCGGGTGCGAGGTAGGCGCCCGCCGGCCACTCCGTCGTGCTCAGCAGCCCGTCCGCGCCGGGGCGCTGGAGGAGGACCACGAAGCCCTCGGCGCCATCCGGGGAGGCGGCGTGGAAGGCGAGTGTGCCGCTCATCGCGCGGCGGCGGTGATGTCGGGGTCGCGCAGGATGATGGGGTCGTGGCCCACGCGCGCGCCCGGGACCACGCCGTCCACCGCCATGGCCGCGAAGAGGAGCGCCAGGTACAGCAGCGAGTTGCGGTACAGCGTCCACGCCGGCTTGGTAAAGTTGCCCGCGCGCATCACCCGCACCACGTCGCGCAGGAACCAGAGGCCCAGCACCGACGCGGACACGCCGTACACCAGCCCCAGCCCGCCGTAGGTGACCGGCGCCAGCGTGACGGGGATCATGATCAACGTGTAGAAGAGCATCTGGCGCATCGTCTCGCGCTCGCCCCACACGTTCGGCGCCATGGGGACGCCCACGCGGCCGTAATCCTTTTGCTTCACCAGCGCCAGCGCCCAGAAGTGCGGCGGGGTCCAGAAGAAGACGATCAGGAAGAGGTACGCGGCCGTCAGCGACACCTCGCCCGTGGCGGCGGCCCAGCCCACCAGCGGCGGAAAGGCGCCCGCGGCCCCGCCGATCACGATGTTCTGCGGCGAGGTGCGCTTGAGCCAGCGGGTGTAGATGAAGACGTAGTAGAGGAGCCCCGCCAGCGCCAGCCACGCGCTCAGCAGGTTCACGCGCAGCGCGAACGTCGCGAACGCCGCGGCGCCCAGCGTGACGCCGAAGCCCAGCACGTGCCCCGGCGACATCCGCCCGCTGGGGATGGGGCGCAGCTTGGTGCGCGGCATGTGCGCGTCGATGTCGCGATCGATGAACATGTTGATCGCGTTGGCGCCACCCGCCATCAGGTAGCCCCCCAGCATCGTCCACAGCACGACGGACAGCGACGGCCAGCCGCGCAGCGCGATGAACATGGGCGTGACGGTGGTCACCAGGAGCAGCGAGATGATGCGCGGCTTGGTGAGCGTCACGTAGTCGCGCAGAAGCTGGCGCACGCCCGCGCCGCCGCGCCGCTCCGCCTCGATCCCGGCGCGCTGCGTGGCGGTGGTCATTCCGGCGTCCGGGTGTGCCTCCGCGGGGGCGGCCGTCACGGCTGGAAGAGTATCGTGCATCAGCTACGGGCTCGGCGCCCCGTGGGAGGCGTCGTTCGTTGGGGCCGCGCGCGCCGGTCTGGCGGGCGCGGACGAGCGCAAATATACACGCCGCACCCACGTGCGCCACCCCAGCACCCCCGCGTGTGGAGGCCTCCCGACCGCCTCGTGGGGCATTCCCCCACACGCTTTGCACGCCGCCGAACCCGTGCTTGCGCAAACACTTGCGCGGTGGCGCGGCAGGGGTGTACCGTTGGGCTTCCACCTGTGCCAGGGCCCGTCCGAATGAGACCGCTGTTCCGCTCCACCTCCGGTTTCGCCCGCTACGCGTGGGGCGTGCTGGCCTTCAACGTCGCCGTGGTGCTGTGGGGCGCGGTCGTGCGCGCCACCAACTCCGGCGCCGGCTGCGGCCGCCACTGGCCCGTCTGCAACGGCGAGGTGATGCCGGAGCTCGCCTCCAACGAGCTCCTCATCGAGCTCACCCACCGCGCCACCAGCGGCCTCGCGCTGCTGCTGGTGGTGGCGATGGCGTTGTGGGCGTGGCGCGCCTTCCCCGCCGGGCACCGGGTGCGGCGGGGCGCGGCGCTCTCCACCGCGCTGATCTTCGTGGAGGCACTGCTCGGGGCCGGGCTGGTGCTCTTTGAGTTGGTGGCGGGCGACAAGTCCGCCTTCCGCGCGTTCTCGATGGCCGCGCACTTGGTCAACACCTTCCTCCTGCTGGGCGCCCTCACGCTGACCGGCTGGTGGGCCTCGGGCGGCGGCGAGGTGCGGGTGCGCGGCCGGGGCCCGCTCGGTGCCGTCCTGCTCACGGCCCTCGGCGCCACGATCCTGGTGGGCGCCACCGGCGCGGTCACGGCACTCGGCGACACGCTCTTCCCCAAGACCACCGTTGGCTTCGAGCTCTCCTCGACGGCCCACTTCCTGGAGCGGCTGCGCATCGTGCACCCTCTCCTGGCGATCGCCACCAGCGTGTACATCACCGTCGTCGCCTGGATGGTGCGCCGCGCCCGCCCCAGCCCCGCCACGCAACGCCTCGCCACCCTCCTGACCGCGCTGTTTGCGGTGCAGGTGGCGGCCGGCGTCATCAACATCGTCCTGCGGGTGCCGCTCTGGATGCAGCTCACCCACCTTTTCCTGGCCGACTGCGTCTGGATCGCCCTCGTGCTCACCACCGCCTCCGCCCTGGAGGAGCACCCCGCCGAAGCGCCGAGCGAAACGGCCTTCCCCGCCTCACCGCGCGCCGCCGCGGTGTAGGCCCTCTCCCCGCTCGTTCCTCGCTGCCCCTCCCCCAAACTGCGGGGGAGGGGCGTATGCGTGCATCTGCTAGTAGCACCAGATGTCGTAGGGGCACGATTCATCGCGCCGGTGGCCGCGAAGCCGACGCCTCTCCTGGAGTGCAGCCCCTCGGGGGGTGAGGGCCCACCCGGGCTTGCCTCTTGCACACCGCCCGCCGCTCGACCGCAGCACGATGTCCCGAAGCAGGAGGTCCGGACGTGGCGAAGATGGGCGAGCCGCGCAGCGCCGAAGGCGGCGCCGCGCGTACGAATGTCGGAAAGAACGAGCGCATCCTCTCGGTGCTGGGCGGGGGCGCGCTGGCCGCGCTCGGCCTGCGCAGAAAGGGCGTGCAGGGCACCATCCTCGGCCTCGCCGGCGCGACGCTGGTGCACCGCGGTGTGACGGGCTACTGCCAGGTGTACGGCGCCCTGGGCATCGACCGCTCGCACGAGACCACGCGCCCCGACAAGCCCGATCCCGACGCCGGGTTCCGCGGCTCGGCGCGCACGGCCATCCAGCGGCCGGCGCGCGAGCTGTACGACTTCTGGCGCGATTTCACCACCGCGCCGCGCTTCCGCGACGCCATCACGCGCGTGGAGATCCTGGACGAGAGCACCTCGCGCTGGACCGCAGCGGGACCGATGGGCCGCTCCTTCCAGTGGACCTCGCGGCTGACGGAGGACCGTCCGGGCGAGTACATCGCGTGGGAGTCGATCGAACCGTCAGACATCCCCAACCGCGGCTCGGTGCGCTTCACCCCGTTCGGCGACGGCACGCAGGCGGAGGTGCACTACGCGGTGGAGATTGACGCGCCGGGCGGCGTGGTGGGCCAGGCGATCCTGGGCCTCTTCCACAGCATGCCGCAGGCGATGCTGGAGGACGATCTGCGCCGCTTCCGCGAGCTGATGGAAGCCGGGGCGCCGGCGCGGCGCGAGCTCCAGTAACCGATAACACCATCACACAGAGGGCACAGAGGGAACTGCAAGGCACGGAGTAGCCTTTTCTGTTCTCGTTGTGCCCTCTGTGTCTCTGTGCGAGGCGAACTTTACGATGGCCGAATACACACTGGTTGCCGACAAGACGGGGGAGCTCCGCATGGATGCGGCGGCGAAGGCGGAGCGGTACGGGATCGTCACGGAGCAGGTCCGCGCGACGCTGGAGGGCGAGCGGGACCTGCTGGCGGGGATGGTTTCGATCGTGTGCCTCCTCCACAACGCCTTCCCGTACTACTTCTGGACCGGCTTCTACCGGCGCGTCGCGGAGCGGATGCTGCTGGTGGGGCCGTACCAGGGGACGATGGGATGCCTCTGGATTCCATTCGAGCGCGGGGTGTGCGGCGCCGCGGCGCGCGAGGGAAGGACGCTGATCGTGGAGGACGTGAACGCGTTCCCCGGCCACATCGCCTGCGACTCCGCCTCGATGTCCGAGATCGTGGTGCCGGTGTGGGACACGCAGGACCGCCTGATCGCGGTGCTCGACGTCGACAGCACCATCCCGGCCGCCTTCGACGAGGTGGACCACGAGCACCTGGAGGCGATCGTCGCCCTGCTGCGCGATAAGGAGGCGCTGCCGGTGGTCACAGCGTGAGCAGCGAGATCACCGTCAGCGCCGCGATCGTCCCGACGAGGATGGAGCCGTAGCACACGACCACGGCGGCATACTTGAGGATCGTCTTCGGCCACCCCTGCCCGTACGCCACCTTCATCGCCCACAGCAGATAGCCCAGCAGGATCAGCCCGATGACGCGGTTGCGCCCCGGCAGCGTGTACGGGAACATCAGCCCCGCTGCCGCGGCAAGGAAGGCGAACGACTGCACGTGAAGGGCGAAGACCAGGTGCTCCACGTACAGCTTCCGCCGCCGCAGGTAGAGGAGGTGCAGGACGGCGGCGAAGGCGGGGACCAGGAAGAAGGTGGCGCGCGGCGCGTTGCGGTTGAAACTCTCCATCTGCACGCGCAGAGACTCCAGCGCAGTCATCGCGTTCAGCTTGTCCTGCTGGCGGAGAATGCGGCGGGCCAGCGGGCGCATCCAGCCGGGCGCAACCAGGGTGTCGAGGCCGACGTTGATGTTCTTGGGCCTCTCGCCCGGGTGCTTCGCCTCCCACTCGCGGAGCGCCGGCGCCGCGTCGCGCCAGATGCGGTTGGCGTCGGTGATGCTGGAGAGCGCCACGAAGAAGACGACGCTGGAGACCAGGTACAGGCGAAAGGGCGGCAGGTAGCGCGCGATCCGGCCCGCCACGTACTCGCGTGTGAGCAGGCCCGGGCGGAAGAAGAGCGCTCCCAACGTGCGCGGAAGGGCGGCGTTGAGGGCGAGCTGGTCCTCCAGCGTGTCGCTGAGCATGCGGCGGACGGAGACTAGCCGCTCCGCGTTGCGCTGTCCGCAGCTCGGGCAGAAGCGGTCGTCCACCCACGTGCCGCAGTTGGGGCACTCCCGGGCGGGAACGGCGCGCGGGCCGGGCGGGCTCGCCTCGGGTGCGACGGGAGCGGTCAGCTCTGCATGAGCTGGGGGCGTTTCTTGATGCTTGGAATTTGGCGCCACGAAGTTGTTACTCAGATCCCGAACCGTGCCAGGAGCCTGAAATCGCGATCGTACACCTCTACTACGTCGTCATGCCGGAGCATAGCTCGGCCCGGCGGCACGGGAGGGGGCGTGAGTGTCACGAAGTACCGGTCCACGGAGCGGTAGAACGCGAACGTATAGCGCCCGCGAACCCGGTCGGACTGCGCTTCCACCAACTTCCAGAGTGCGCCGCAGACCGTACCGTCGCTCTCGGTGCGCAATGGCTTCACGGAATCGCGAGATGCACTCCCCATGTCGACATTCGACTGCGCCAGGTTGGGAAGGGAAAGCAGATTCCGGACGCGACGCTCGGACTGCTGAGTGGTGGGCGGGCAGGCGCGCTGCGCCGATGTGGGCATCGGCGCGAGGAAGCACGAGATGAGGAGCAGCGCCGCGACGAGGAATGTTCTCATGTGATCGACCGGGAATCGGGAGGCGTCGCACTGCCGCACAACGCGGATGCCGGACTCGTGCCATGCGGGCGCGGGCACGATGCCTGCGCAGGGGCGCCGCACCTTTTCGCAAGCTCCGCCGCCGTCCACGATCTCGACGGCGCCGGGGCGGGCCCCTGATGGGAGACAGACGATGGGCGACACCAGCGTGATGAAGGTCAGCTCCGCGAGCTCGCCGACCGGCGAGCACGGCCAGAAGTACCTCGCAACCGGCGTCACCCTCTCCATGCGCCTGTGGGAGAACGCGCCGCCGGAGGACGACAAGGAGCCGGTGGCCCGCGATTACGAGGTGGTGGGCTTCGTCATCAGCGGGCGCGCGGAGCTGCACACGGAGGGGCAGATGCTCATCCTGGAGCCCGGCGACTCGTGGACGGTGCCGCGCGGCGCCACGCACACCTACCGCATCCTGGAGCCGTTCACGGCCGTGGAGGCGACGCACCCGCCGTTTCAGGTGCACGGGCGCGACGCGGGGTAGGAACCAACAGTGCTAAGTGCTAAGTGCTAAGTGCTAAGTGAACTACGCTTTTTAGCACCTAGCACTTAGCACTTAGGACTTCTTTCCCTTCGCGCTTTGCGGCGGGCGGATGTATCTTCCGCGCCGACCCGCACCCCGCGCGCCGCCATGACCGATCCGCCCGCGACGCCCGGAGCGCGCATCCTGCGCGCGCTCCTCCGCGTCCCGCTCTTCTACAAGATCCTCATCGCCAACGCGGCGCTGGTGCTCCTTGGCGCGGTGCTGGGGAGCACGCTGACGGCGGCGTACGTGCGCGCCAAGCCCGGCGGCTCCATCCTGGACCTGGCGAGCGCCTTCGCCCTGGCCGGCGTGGGGGCCACCGTGCTGGTGAACGCCGTCATCCTGCGCCTCGCACTGCAGCCGCTGGAGCTGCTGGAGCGCAGCGCGGCGCGCGTGCAGGCCGGCGACCTGGACGCGCGCGCCCCCGTCTCCCCCATGGCGGACCGCGAGCTGGAGCAGCTCACCCGCACCTTCAATGGCTCCCTCGACGCCGCCGCGGCCTACCGCGCCCGGCTGCGCGAGGTGGCGGCGCGCGCCCTGTACGCGGCCGAGGAGGAGCGGAAGCGTATCGCCCGCGAGCTGCACGACGAGACGGCGCAACTCCTGGCCGCGCTCCTCATCCGCATCCGCGTGCTGCGCAACGCCGATCCCGAGGCGCTGGAACGGCTGCTGGACGACATGCGGCGCGAGATCGGGGCGGCGCTGGAAGGGGTGCGCCGCTTCGCCCGCGGGCTGCGGCCACCCGCGCTCGACGAGCTGGGGCTGGTCCCCGCCATCGAGTCGCACGTCCGTTCCGTGTCCGAGATCGCGGGGGTGCGCGTGCGGCTGGAGGCGGAGCCGGTGGACGGCGCGCTGACGCCCGAAGGCGAGCTTGCGGTGTACAGGATCGTGCAGGAAGCGCTCTCCAACGTCGTGCGCCACGCCGCCGCCACCCGCGCCACCGTGCGGCTGCGGCGGGAGGAGGACCAGCTGGTGGTGACGGTGGAGGACGACGGGCGCGGCTTCGACGCGGCGCGGGTCAGGAGCGCGGACTCGGGAGGGCTGGGACTCTTCGGGATGAGCGAGCGCGCGGCCTACCTGGGCGGGCGCGTGGAGGTGAAGAGCACCCCCGGCGCCGGGACGCGCGTTTGCGCCGAGATCCCGCTGGCCGAGGTGCGCGCGTGACGGATGCAGCCGCTTGGCGACGCCGTTATATTCCCGCATCGCGAATGGACGCGGTGCACACTTCCATGGAGGACGGATGAGCGCGGATGGGAAGATCGAGAACGTGGTGATCGTCGGATCGGGCCCCGCGGCCTGGACGGCCGCCCTGTACGCAGCACGCGCCAACCTGGATCCCCTGGTGATCGAGGGGGAGCCCTCGCCCACGATGATCCCGGGCGGGCAGCTCATGTACACCACCGAGATCGAGAACTTCCCCGGCTTCCCAGACGGGCTGCAGGCGCAGGAGCTGATGGAGCGGATGAAGGCGCAGGCCGTCCGCTTCGGCACGCGCGTAATCGGCGAGAACGTGGCCTCGGTCGACCTCACCGGGCATCCGTTCGTGCTGCGGCTCACCTGGTCCGGCGAGGTGCACGCGCGCTCCGTGATCATCTCCACCGGCGCGCGCGCCAACTGGCTGGGGCTTCCCAACGAGATGCGGCTCGCGCAGTCGGGCGGCGGCGTCTCCGCATGCGCGGTGTGCGATGGAGCCCTCCCCGCCTTTCGCAACCAGCGCCTGGTGGTGGTCGGCGGCGGCGACACGGCGATGGAGGAGGCCAACTACCTCACCAAGTTCGCCAGCGAGGTGGTGATCGTGCACCGGCGCGACTCGTTCCGCGCATCGCAGGTGATGGCGAAGCGCGCGCTGGAGAACCCCAAGATCAGCGTGCGCTGGAACACCGCCGTGACCGACGTGCTGGGGGACGAGTTCGTGACCGGCGTGCGCCTCAAGTCGCTCACCACGGGCGCGGAGGAGGACTTCGAGTGCGGCGGCCTGTTCGTGGCGATCGGCCACACGCCGAACACGTCGTTCCTGGAAGGTGCGCTGGACCTCACGGAGCATGGCTACGTGAAGACGCCGCACGCCTGGCGCACGCGCACCAGCGTCAACGGCGTCTTCGCCGCGGGCGACGTGATGGACGACTACTTCCGCCAGGCCATCACCGCCGCCGGCACCGGGTGCATGGCCGCGCTTGAGGCGGAGCGCTGGCTCGCCCTGCACGACGGCATCGGCCAGGACCCGGTGCTGGAGACCGCCGAAAGCTCGATTGCGCAGGCGGATCGCGGCGGGATCGCGGTGGACTGAAGGGACCCCCTCCCCCGCTCGTGAACTCGCGGCCCCTCCCCCAATAACTACCTGGGGGAGGGACGGTTGCGTGCATCGCTGCGTGGCGCACAGATCGGACACGGGCAAGATTCATCGCGCGTGTCTGACCTCCGCTCCGCTACGCGGGAGTAACCGGCCGGATTACGCGGGTACGGGCCAATTTGCCGACCTGTTTGTCCCATTTGCCATCCGTCAACCGGTATAAACGCGAGCACCTTACCGGCGCACCTGCATAGCGCCACTCCATCTACGACAATGGAGGATCGATGACGGCGGGTGCGAAAGATTAAGGCTGTTCTGGCGTCATTTCGCCTGGTTCAGTCAATGAATCTTGGCTCCGGGCTGGCAGCATCTTTCTTCCTGCTTCGAGATACCCAGCGTGTAGCTCAGTCGCGAGTGCGATCTCAGTCCCGTTCAGTCGAACACTTGGCTCGCCTGCAAGCAATGCATTCAACTCGTTTGCGATGAGTACCGATGAATGTTGCAACTCCGCGCGCATCGGACCGGGATCAATACCGGCATCGGCTAAACCGTTCGTGAATCGCACGGCAGCATCTAAAGCCTCCAGCTTGCGTGGGATCGACGATATCTTCCCTTCATTGGTGAAATTTCGGTGGAGGTAATTCACACTGCGCTGTACCAGAGAGACCATCAGCGTTATCACTCGCGACTCACCAAACAGCTTTAGCCAGAGGCTACCGGACGCAAAGTGCGCTACACGTAATGGATGCTCGCCCGGGGCGACGTCCATCACGTTGCACAGAGTGTCGTACAACTCTACAATCGCTTCGAACTGCCGGGTTATACGCGCGAAATCCGAGTGGGACGCGAGATAAAGTTCGAAGAGGGATTCGCCGGGGGCTATAACCCCCTCTTCACCGAAACCCTCTTCAATGGTGATTAACACCGGAATAAGGGTGGTTCTTGCATCCTCCACATCTCCGCCGGCTGCGAGCACAGCCATTGCGCTTGCGGTGTCGTAGCTACTCACTAACGTCTCATACGCCCCATGAAACGCCTGCAAAGCCTCAATCAGCCCATCAACCTCTAGTTGGACGTGTTCAGGAAAACGAGGCTGGAGATCGGAGAACCTCGCGATCTGATCGTCAATCAACCGAAATAGCACGCTTGGACGGGAGGTTCGCATCAGCCTGATAACATTCCCCATGTGTGCCGCTGCATCGTGCGCACCCTGCGCGTGTTCTGTGGAAAGGTTTGGTCCTGTTAAGACGTGGGCCGCTTCCCAGAGAAGTTCGTCGCGGTGCTCAGCCAGTTGGTGAGTCAATCTGGCGACTTCATCAACCTCATCGAAGAACGTTGCCAACATGCTACGCGTTGCTTCGAGTACGTCCAGAGTGTAAGCGGCCATGATCCTTGCATGTTGGGCGTAAAAACGGTTCCCCTCAACACCCCGCCAGCGTCACGCACCCGCTCTCCTGGAACCCACGGGGCTCCAGCTGGATCGTCAGGTGGTGCAGGCCGAAGCGGTCGTGAAGGACGCGGTGCAGGTCGGCGAGGATGTCGGCGGAGGGGCGGCGCTCGTGGCGCTCGCCGACGATCACGTGGCCGCTCATCGCCTCCATGCCGCTGGTGATGGTCCAGACGTGCAGGTCGTGCACGGCTTCCACGTCGTCCACCTGGAGCATGGCGGCGCGCACCTCGTCCAGGTCGATGTGCGTGGGGGTGCCCTCCAGGAGGACGGAGACGCTCTCCCTGAGGAGGCCCCACGAGGCGTAGATCACCAGCGCGCCGATGAGGACGGAGACCGCCGGGTCCGCCCAGAACCACCCGAACGCCCACACCGCGGCGCCGCCCGCGATGGCGCCCACGCTCCCCAGCGCGTCGGTGAGCATGTGCAGCCAGGCGCCGCGCACGTTCAGGTTCTCGCCGCGGCCGCCGTGGAGCACCCACATTCCGACCAGGTTCACCGCCAGCCCGCCCACCGCGATCCACATCACCAGCGCGCCCTGCACCGGTTGGGGGTCGTTCAGGCGCTGGAACGCCTCCACGAAGATGAAGAGGGAGATGGCGATCAACGTGCTCGCGTTGGCGAGCGCGGCCAGGATCTCGGTGCGGTGGTAGCCGTAGGTGCGGCGCGCGTTGGCGGGGCGGCGCCCGATCCACGCCGCGAAAAGCGCGAGCGCCAGCGCCCCCACGTCGGAGAGCATGTGCCCCGCGTCGGCCAGGAGGGCGAGCGAGCCGGCCACCCAGCCGCCCACCGCCTCCGCCACCATGTACGCCGCCGCCAGCACCAGCACCACCGCCAGCCGGCGCTGGCTGCCGTGCGCATGCCCGTGTCCGTGGTCGTGTCCCGCGCCCATGGCCGTTCGCGTCAGGTGGAAAGATGTGCCTGCGGTACGCGCTTCCTCCACCCCTGCACCAGAAGAAAAATCCCCACGGCGATCATCAGGAGCGAGAGCGTCTGGCCCATCGTCAGCGGGCCGAGCACGGTGCCGACCCGGTCGGCATCGTCGGTGAACTGCACGTCCGGCTGGCGAAAGAGCTCGATGAAGGTGCGCGCCACGCCGTATCCCAGCATGAACACGCCGCCAAAGAACCCCGCGCCCAGCGGGTGCCCGCGCCGCGACGACCAGCGGTACACCAGCCAGAGGATCACTCCCAGCACCAGCCCCTCGCCGAGCGCTTCGTAGAGCTGCGACGGGTGGCGGAGGGGAACCTCCGCGCTGACCGCGTCCCACCGGCCACTCTCGAAGGCGTCGCGGATGATCCGCTCGCGATCCTGCAGCGCCCCGCCGACTCCCAGGAGCTCGGCGGCCCTGGGGTCAGTCGGGAAACGAACCGCCCACGGCACGTCCGGCCCCGCGATGCGGCCGAAGAGCTCGCCGTTGACGAAGTTGGCGACGCGCACCGTGAAGATCCCGGGGCACACGCCCAGCGCCAGCGCGTCGCCCAGATTCAGGAAGCGGGCCCCCTGCTTCCGCGCGAACCAGGCGCCGGCCAGGATCACGCCGAGCAGCCCGCCATGGAAGGCGAGCCCGCCCTCCCAGATGCGGATGATGGAGAGCGGGTTGGCGGCGAAGCTGGAGAAGTCGTAGAAGAGGATGTAGCCGAGGCGCCCCCCGAGGATGACGCCGAGCATGAGGGCGAAGATCAGGTCGCCCACCGCGTCGGGGTCAAGCTTCAGGAAGCGCCTCTGTGCCAGGCGCCGCAGGATGTAGTACGCCACGCCGAACCCGGCCATGTACCCAAGCCCGTACCACCGCACGTCCAGCGGCCCGGGGAGGTCGATCGCGACGGGATCGATGTACGGGTAGCGTATCTCCAGCACCGGGAAGGGCTAGCGGCGCGCCGTCGCGATCTTCGCCTCGGTCTCGGCCAGGCGCATCTCGATGACGGAGCGGTCCATCGTCCCTTCCTTGGTGTCCTTGAGCATCTCGCGGTACAGCTCCGCGGCGCCCTGCCAGTTGCTGGCCCCTTCCTGGAGGATGGCGGCCTGGTTCAGCGCCTCGGCGCGCTGGAAGTCCATGCGGGCGGTGGCCGCGGCGTCGCGGTACGCCTGGATGGCGCCGGCGCGGTCGCCGGTGCGGGCCAGCACCGAGCCCAGCATCAGCTGCCCCTGGTACTTCAGGTACCCGCCGGACCCCGCGACTTCACGGGCGTGCGGGAGCGCGCGGGCCGCCTGGTTGCCGTCCAGGTAGAGCCCGGCGAGCTCCAGCCGCGCCTCCTTTCCCTCGTTGGTGCCGCCGTACTGCGCCACGAACGCCTCCAGCTGCGTCGTCCGCTGCGGCCCCTGCGCGTTCCCCGCGGAGAGCTCCAGGTACGCCACCGAAGCCCTGGACGCGTTGCTGCGCTGCATGAGGAAGTAGCCCACCGCGAGCAGCATCAGCACGGCGAGGGCACCGGCCACCGTCACGATCCGGCGGATGTTCCGCTTGGCCCATTCCGCGACTTCGGCGGCGCGCATGGCGAGCGCGTCGTCGGACTGGACAGCGGCGGAGGGGCGGCGGGTACGGGCGACGGAGGGCGAAGCCATGCAGTCCTCGGAATGGAGTTGCGGCAGCGGCGGTGGTTCGGCCGAAGCGCCTGGTTGCACCGGAAACGGCGAAGGGTGCACGCCGCCACCCGGCGGGTGCACAGAAACCGAAAATTAGCGCCGCGCTTGGACTTGTGTCAACGGGAGTGCGTTAGCAGGTGAGCGCTGTTTCCAGGAAAAAGCATCACACAGAGGGCACAGAGGGAACTACAAGGCACAGGGGAACCCCTCCGCTGTTCTTTCCGTACCCCTCTGCGGCTCTGTGTGAGACTCCGGTTCCCCCGGAACGCCGGCATCGCGCCGTATCATCCGCGCCGGATAGATCCACTCCAGCAGCGGCGAGGTCATGAAGGTGGTCACCAGCGCCATCAGCACCATCATCGCAAAGAGCGCGGGGGAGATCACCCCGATGTCCAGGCCGATGTTGAGGATGACCAGCTCCATCAGCCCGCGCGTGTTCATCAGCACCCCGACCGCGCCCGCCTCGCGCCAGTTCATTCCCGTGAAGCGCGCGGCCAGCGTGGAGCCGCCCCACTTCCCCGCCACCGCCACGAGGATGATGAGCGCGGCGTACCCCCACATCTCCGCCCCCTCCAGCAGCGCCAAGGAGGTGCGCAGCCCCGTGAAGGCGAAGAAGAGCGGGAGGAGGAGGACCACCGTCACGTCCTCCAGCTTTTCGGTGAGGGCGTGGACGAAGCGCTCCCCCTTGGGCATCACCGCGCCCGCCAGGAAGGCGCCGAACAGCGCGTGGATCCCCAGGTACTCCGTCATCCACGCGGAGGCGAGGCCCATGAGGAGCACCCCGCCGAGCAGGTCCTGCGTCAGCTTGCCGTGCCGGTGAAAGGCGCCCTCCAGCCGCGCCAGCACGGGCCGCACCAGCCCAAGCATTACCGCCACGAACGCCGCCGAGCCGGCCAGCGTCACCCAGAGCGAATGCACGCCCGTGCCGCTCCGCACCACCGCCACCACGCCGGCCAGGATGCACCACGCCGTCACGTCGTCCACCGCCGCGCAGGCGATGGCCACCGCGCCCACGCGCGTCTTCGTGAGCCCGCGCTCGGTGAGGATGCGCGCCAGCACGGGGAACGCCGTCACGCTCATGGCCGCGCCCATGAAGAGCGCGAAGCCGGTGAAGGTGACGCTGTCGTCCGAGAGGCGCGGGTAGAGGAGGAGCGAGAGGAGCGCGCCGAGGAAAAAGGGCGCGACGATGCTGGCATGGCTCGTCACCACCGCCGTGTGGCTCTTGCCGCGCAGCAGCTTCGGATCGAGCTCCAGCCCCACCAGGAACATGAAGATCAGCAGCCCGATCTGGCTGATCGAGTTCAGGAAGCCGAGCGACGCCGCCGGAAAGAGGCGCGCCGAGATTTCGGGCGCCGCCCACCCGAGCAGCGACGGCCCCAGGAGGATCCCCGCCACCATCTCGCCCACGACCTGCGGCTGGTGGATGCGGCGGAAGAGGAGCCCCACCAGCCGCGCCGCAACCAGCACGACGCCGATCTGGACGAGGAGAAGGAGAAGGTTCGGCATCAGTGCTGCGCGGCCTTTCGCCCCGGCTTCGGCGCGCGCGCTGCGTCGAAGGGGATCGGCGGGCAGTGCTCACCCCCGACCATCGCGGCGCCCTTCATCCGCCCCGGCGCGGCGGTGAGGTCGAGGATCGCGCGCAGGGTCGTACCTCGCGCGGGGTCACACGCCTCCATGTGGGTGATCGCCAGTCCACCGTTCCTCAACTCGAGCGTGTCGCCGCGCGACCTGCCCCGGAGCTGGATTCCGCCCCTCACCGGCAGCACGAGCGACAGGTGCTCGCCCGACTGCTGCACGACAAAGGTGGTACCCGTGAGCGGCCCCGCGCCGATCCGCCACTCGCCGCCAATCGCGTGCGGCGCGCGCAGATCGCGCCCGGCGTGCAGCACGCCGAGCACCCCCGCGATCGGAAGGACCACCATCATGACGTAGGTAAGAAGAGACTTCACCGGAATGGGCCGAAAGGTTGGCGCGCTGGGCGGCGGGAAAGTGCCCCTGCGGCGCGCGCGTGTCAACGAGAGGCCCGCCGGGGGATGAATCCCCCGGCTGGAACCACGGGAAGACCGCTGAAGCGGGCTCGCGGGCGGCAGTGGTCATGGTGGGTTCGCCCCCCTTCTTTTGTCATCCTGAGCGACGCGCTTCGCCGTCCTCGCCCCGGCTCCATACTTTGGCGCGGAGCGAAGGATCTACTGCGCGTTCCGAGAGGACCGCCGTTACCCGCCGTCCACTTGCCTCGCCGGCTAGATCCTTCGGTCGCCGCAGGAGTACGCGATGCGGCCGCGGAGTTCGACCGGGGCGGCTCTCTCAGGATGACAAAAATTCCGACGCGCCTCCCTGACCTTGCAGAACCGCCCTCGGGTGCGGTACCCTGCCGATTGCGGAATGCGATTGCGCAGGAGGAGCCCCCCGTGGAGATGCGTACTTGATCGACTTCCACAGCCACCTCGTTCCCGGCGTGGACGACGGCGCGACCGACGTGGAGCAGGCGCGCGCGGCGCTCGCCGAGATGCGCGGCCAGGGGGTGCACACCGCCATCACCACGCCGCACCTGAGCGGCGCGCTGACGGCGCACCCCGAGCAGCTCGGCGCGCGCCTCGACCAGGTGGAGGCGGCGTGGAAGGAGGTGCGCGGCATCGCCGCGGCGGAGGAGCCGGCGCTGCGGCTGGAGCTCGGCGCCGAGGTGATGCTGAACACGGACACCCCCGACCTCTCCGACCCGCGCACCCGGCTGGCGGGGACCCCGTTCGCGCTCGTCGAGTTCCCGCGCATGCTGGTGCCGGTGAACGCGGAGCAGACCCTTTCGTACCTCCTGGAGCGCGGGTGGTCGCCGGTCGTGGCGCATCCCGAGCGCTACCCGAACCTCCACGAGGAGCTGCGGGACGCCGCGGAGTGGCGGCGGATGGGCGTCCGCCTGCAGGTGAACGCGGGGTCGCTGCTGGGACGCTTCGGGCGGGAGGCGCAGGCGCGCGCATGGCGGCTCCTGCGGCTCGGCTGGGTGGACTACCTGGCGAGCGACTACCACGCGCGTGGCCGGCTGGCGCTGGCGGGTGCGCGCGACCTGCTCCGCTCGCGCGGCGGCGAGGAGCAGGCGACGCTACTCCTGGAGACCAATGCCGCCCGCCTCCTGCAGGGCGAGCCGCCGCTGGAGGTGCCGCCGCTGGAGGTGCCGCCGCCGCTCTGGAAGCGCATCCTGCGGCTGGGCGAGTAGCTCCGCTCCAGGCATGCACCTCGAACGCTGATGGAAAGCTCCACGCCTCATCCAGCGCAGTTGGCCCGGGAGATCGCGGATGCGCTGGATGCGCTGCCGGAGCGCACGACGGTGCCGGTGCGCGAGCTTCGCCGCGGCTTCTCGCGCCGCATCGCCGCGTGGGAGCCGCGGCACGTGGTGGAGCTTGCCGAGCGGCTGCTGGACGGGGGCGATGACGTGCGGCGCCTCGTGGCGTACGAGCTGGTGAGCGAGCACCGGCCAGCCCTGCGCAGCCTGGGAGCCGCCGAGCTGGAGCGGCTCGGGCGCGGGATGGCGTCGTGGGTCGCGGTGGATACCTTTGGGTGCTACGTCTCGGGTCCGGCGTGGCGCGAGGGGCAGGTGGCGGACGAGGTCATCCACGGCTGGGCCGCATCGCCCGACCGCTGGTGGCGGCGCGCGGCGCTGGTGAGCACCATCGGCCTCAACAATTGCGCGCGCGGCGGCCGCGGAGACACGCCGCGCACCCTCGCCCTCTGCGCGCTCCTCGCCGCGGATCGCGACGACATGGTGGTCAAGGCGGTCTCCTGGTCGCTGCGCGAGCTGTGCAAGCGCGACCCCGCCGCCGTCGAGGCGTTCGTCGAGCGGCACCGCGCCACGCTGGCGCCGCGCGTGCTCCGCGAGGTCGCGAACAAGCTACGGACGGGCCTCAAGAACCCGCGCCCGGCGTAGCGGCTCACGCGCAGACGAAGAGGCACGGAGAACCCTCTCCCCGTGCCTCCCTCGTATTCTGACCGCATGGGCCGATCAGAAGAGCATTCCGACGGAGAGCCGCAGCGTGGGGATCACGAGCTGCGCTTCGCCGCTGGCCGCGGTCACGGGGAAGAGGCGCTTCCCGCCGCCGCCGTAGCCGTAGTAGAAGCGCCGGTCCACGCCCATCGTATGGCTCCTCGCCACCTCGAAGCCCACGCCCAGCGCGGTGAAGGTGTCACCGCCGTCCGGGGCCACGTGGTCGCCGCGAACCCAGGTGGGCCCGAAGGTCACGCCGAACGAGACGCCGTTGAGCCCATCGGCGGAGGGGTAGTAGCGCAGCTTGCCTTCCAGAGTGGCGTAGTGGAGCTCGCCGGTCTCGTACACCTCGCCCGAAACGATGTCTTCGTGGGTGTAGCCGTCCGCGGAGAAGTAGCTCGATCCCAGCCCGAGCGATACCGTCGGCGCCACCACGCGCTCGTAGTCGCCCGCGTAGAAGCCGAAAAGGAAGTGGAAGGGGAGGATGGAGATCGACTGCGTCCTCTCCGGGGGCAACGTGTCGTCGATCTGGGCACGGGCCGGCGCGGCGCAGAGGAGCGCGGCAACAGCGGCGGCAAGGGCACGCTTCATCTTTGGGGCTCGCATCGCTTGGGAGGTCGTGGATGCGCCATGCGCACCGAACGCTCCCAAGTTGCCACCGGCGGGGCGATCCCGCTGTACGTCGCGCTACGTAGTGATGATGCGCGCAGTACGTAGCCACGGCGCGGTGCCTCACCTCCTGCGCAGCAACACCGCGTCCTGGTGGTTGTTGATGGCGCGCTCGCGGTACTCCAGCACGTCGAAGTACTTCGACCACTCCCGCAGGATGTAGTCGCGGGTGTGGAAGCTGTTCTGGTAGAAATCGGGGAGCCCGTCCGGCTTCAGCATCCCCGTCGCGCCCTCCACGAACAGGACACCGGCCGCGTGGATCTCCTCCTCGGCCTGACGCGGGATGGATGCGCGCGCGAGCCGCTCGCCATGCACGCTCACGATGAGGATCGCCCCCGGCCGCGCGATCCGCCGCAGCTCCTGGAGCCAGGCGAGCTGGAGCTGCTCGTCGAGGTGCGTGAAGACGGAGATCGAGTAGATCAGGTCGAAGGCCGCGTCCGGGAAGTGCGTCGGCGGATGGTGGCCGTTCAAGCTCCAGCGAACCTCCGGGAGGTTCTTCTCGCACCACGCGATGGACTCGGGATCGATGTCGGTGCCGTGCAGCCGGCACGTTGCGGGGGCGTCGCGCAGGAAGCGGAGCACCCGCGCCGGGCCGCATCCGAAGTCGAGGACGTTCTCGAACGAGTAGACGCCGCGCCCCAGCGTTCCCAGCAGATCGTCGAGGTCGCGCGCCACGTTCCTCCCGACGATGAGGAACGTCTGCACGTCCGTGCTGCCGCCCACGCGCTGGCGGAGCCTGGCGGGAGGCAGCGGCGCGAGCTGCGGGTCGCGAAGGTCCCGGACGTCGCGCACCATCGCCGCCAGCAGCCGCGACTTGAACACCACGAACCTGCCGACGTCCCGCACCAGCCGCCTGGCGCGGTGCATGGGCGTCACGTCCGCTCTGAGCATTCGTCTTTGACCAGTGGCGAAAACAAGGCAGGAGGCCGCCTTCCTAGACCTCGTCCCAGCCGAGGACCGCCGCGACGGCCGCAGGCAGCGCGTCCAGGTCGTGCGCGCCGGTGACGAGAAGAAAGGGCGCCTCGCACCCCAGCCGGTGCGCGGCCCGCACGACGTCCATCCCGGTTCCGTCGGGGAGAAGGAGCGACAGCACCAGCAGGTCGTACGCCTCCGCCGCCAGATGCCCCGATGCGGTGAACACGGTCGCCGCGTCCGTCACCTCAAGCCCGAGCTCGCCCACGATTGCCGACAACGCCTGACGCATCCCGCAATCACCATCGACGATCAATGCTCGCATCTCTTCCCTGGCAGCGGCGGGCTTACTGGCGCGAGCGTGGCGCTCCCGCGAGGGGAATGCCAGCACCCGGTCCTCACCGGACGTAAATAACGGCGGCCCATCAGAGCGAGGTTGGCTCGTGTCACGTCCGGGGTCCGCCGGACCAGAGCTGGCCGTACGCGGCTCGGATCTGGCGGGCGGCCTGGTCCAGCTCCTCGCGCGGCGGATGGATCGTCCAGTCGGCCACGATCTTGAAGGGATCGCCCACGTAGCGCGGGATCACGTGCATGTGCACGTGGAAGACCTCCTGTGCCGCAGCCGCGCCATCGGCCAGGAAGAGGTTCACGCCCTCGCAGCGCACGCCGGAATTCCGGATCGCCTCCGCGGTTCGCTGGGCGATGGTCCACAGGTGCCTGCCGGTCTCCTCGTCCATCTCGCTCAGTGAGGCCGCGTGCCGCCTGGGGATCACCATCGCGTGCCCCGTGTTCACCGGGCCGATGGTCATTAGGCCGAGCACTACGTCGTCCTCGTAGAACGCGCTCACGGGGCTTTCACCCGCGACGATCTGGCAGAAGATGCACTCGCCGGGCATCGACGCGCTCCGGGACCGGGGTTCGGCTCGCCGCCCTGGGAGATATCTTGCGAGCGCACGAACGCAGTCTCACGCATCCCACGCCGATCGGCAACCCTTCCCCGTTGGAGACCATGAGCGAGCCGACACACCCGCGCGCCCGCGAGCTGGTGCGAATTCTCGGCCTGCAGCCGCACCCGGAGGGCGGCGCCTTTCGCGAGGTCTTCCGCTCTCCACTGGCCGTGCGTCCCGCCGACGGACGCCCGGAGCGGAGCGCGCTCACCGCCATCTACTTCCTCCTGGCCGACGGCGCCGCCAGCCGCTGGCATCGCGTAAGCTCGGACGAGTCGTGGTGCTGGCTGGAGGGCGACCCGCTGGAGCTGTGGTGCATGCCGGATGCGGGCGGCCCCGCACGCCGCCAGACGCTGGGCCCGGTGGCCGAGGGCGTCCACGCGCTGGGCATCGTGCCCGCCGGCGAGTGGCAGGCCGCGCGTACCCGTGGGGCGTACACCCTGGTGGCGTGCATGGTGGGCCCCGGCTTCGACTTCGCCGACTTCCAGATGCTCGCCGACCTCCCCGCCGACGCCGAGCGGGCGCGCGCCGCGGGCGGTGAGGTGTCGGCGCTGGTGTGACGATGGCGTAGAATGGGCTCGACCGCTCGGATGCGCGGGCGAGTTGGGGATCGGCGCCATGCCGCGTTCTCCGCTATGTTCATCCAGGTCCCGCGAAAACCTGTATGCCGGCGCATGATGAAACTCGCGTCCAGGTGCAGCGTACGTGACAGTGCCGCCCCTGGCGAATCCAATATCTCCCCGACTCCGGAGCCGCGTCTTATGAGCCGTACTACGAACCAGAGTGTCCCCGTTTACATCGCCCTGATTACAATCGGAACCTCCGTGAACACGCTGGGCATCGTAGTGCAGAGTCTCGGCTGGGCCCGCTTCGTTCTCATGGGCGCCGGGGTACTGATGATGCTCGTGGGGGTCGTCAAGCTGGTCGCTACGAAGGTCCCCGCTGAGTAGCCGCCAGGGTAACGCGGGACACCTGGCGGGACGCGGCACAACTGGGGCACACGAGTGTACGATAAGTAGAACGACCTTGCCATTTTGAGGCGTTCGCCGCTCGCCTTCGATAGAAGCCTGCTGGCTACCGGCAGAAGCCGACACACTCCGCAGGGACGGTCTACCGTCTTTGCGAATGCGACGCTTCGTATCGCCGCCCCTCCTCGGTGAAAATACCATGGTCGCCTCCCTGCGCCGTACCACCGCCCTCGGGTTCCTGGCCCTTCTGCTCACCGCGTGCAGCGACGATCCCGCGGGGCCCGCCTCCGTCGAATCCGTCGAAGTCACGTCACCCGCGGCGAGCATCGTCGCTGGGCAGACGATGCAGCTCTCCATCGTGCTCAAGGATCCTTCCGGCAACGTACTGCCCGGCCGCGCGATTACGTGGAACAGCGACAACAAGGCGGTCGCAACGGTGAGCGCCAGTGGCGTCGTCACCGCACTGACGCCGGGCTCGGCCACCATCACCGCGTCCGCGGAGGAAAAGGTGGGGCGGGTGGCGCTGACGATTGCCCCGGTGCCGGTCGCCACGCTGACGCTCTCGCCGAATCCGGTCCAGGTAGGGGTGGGGCTCACTACGCAGCTCACGCTGATCGCGCGCGATGCCGCGGGCAACGAGCTGGGCGGGCGCCCTGCCACGCTCGTCACCTCCAACGCGGCGGTGGCGGCCATCGATGGCAACCGCGTGGTGACGGGAGTGTCCGCGGGCACCGCGACCATCACCGCGACGGCTGAAGGGAAGACGACGACCGCCACCATCAACGTCGTTCCCGGCCCGGTGACGTCGGTCGAGGTCACTCCGCAGAACGCGACGATCCAGTCGGGCGCGTCGGTGCAGCTCACCGCCGTCGCGCGCGATGCGAGCGGGGCGGCGGTCGGCGGGCGTCCCATCACCTGGACCAGCGCGAACCCCGCGGTGGCCTCGGTGAGCCCGACCGGTATGGTGACCGGTTCGAATCCCGGCGGGCCGGTGGCGATCACCGCCACGGTCGAGGGAAAGTCCGCGATGGCGCAGGTCACGGTGATCCCGGTGCCCATCGCCACGCTGACGCTCTCGCCGAATCCGGCGGAGGTGCGGGTGGGGCTCACCACCCAGCTCACGCTGATCGCGCGTGACGCCGCGGGCAACGAGCTGGGCGGGCGCACCGTCACGCTCGTCACCTCCAATGCGGCGGTGGCGGCCATCGACGCGAACCGGATGGTGACCGGGATGTCCGCGGGCACCGCGACCATCACCGCCACCGCGGAAGGGAAGACGGCGACCGCGACCGTCAACGTCGTTCCCGGCCCGGTGACGTCGGTCGAGGTCACTCCGCAGAACGCGACGATCCAGTCGGGCGCGTCGGTGCAGCTCACCGCGATCGCGCGTGATGCGAGCGGGGCGGCGGTGGGCGGACGTCCCATCACCTGGACCAGCGCGGACCCCGCGGTGGCCTCGGTGAGCGCGACGGGCCTGGTGACCGGATCGAACCCCGGTGGGCCGGTGGCGATCACCGCCACGGTCGAGGGGAAGTCCGCGATGGCGCAGGTCACGGTCATCCCGGTGCCGATCGCCACGCTCACGCTCTCGCCGAACCCGGCGGAGGTGCGCGTGGGCCTCACCACCCAGCTCACCCTGATCGCGCGCGACGCGGCGGGGAACGAGCTGGGCGGGCGCACCGCCACGCTCGTCACCTCCAACGCGGCGGTGGCGACCATCGATGGCAACCGGGTGGTGACGGGAGTGTCCGCCGGTACGGCGACCATCACCGCCACCGCTGAAGGGAAGACGGCGACCGCGACGATCAACGTCGTTCCCGGCCCGGTGGCGTCCGTGGAAGTGACGCCGCAGAACCTGCAGTTGCGTGAGAACGCGTGGCGTCAGTTCACCGCGACCACGCGCGATGCCAGCGGTGCGGTGGTCACCGGGAGGCCGGTCACCTGGAGCAGCTCCAACGAGGCGGTCGCCACCGTGAGCACCTCCGGGCTCAGCAACGGCACCGCGCTCGTGAGCGGCGTGTCCGCCGGCACCGCCACCATCACCGCGACGAGCGAGGGGAAGAGCGGCTCCACGACGGTGACGGTCCTGCGCGCCCAGGTCACCTCGATTCGCTTCGCCCCGTTCCCGGACCCGTTCATCGTGGGTGACACCGTCCGTGCCCGCGCCACGGCCGTGGACTCCGTGGGGCGCGAGCTCCCGGACCGCACCGTCACCTACTCCGGCTCGAACGACGCGGTCGCGACCGTCTCGCCCTCCGGGCTGATGGGCGGCGTCAGCGCCGGAAGCGTCACCGTCACCGCGACCAGCGAGGGCGTGTCCGGCACCCAGACGGGTTCCGTGGTTGACGTGTACCCCTCGTTCGATGCCCTGACGTGCCAGGCCGTAAAGGTGGGAGCGACCTGCACCGCTTCCGCGCGGATCCGTTACACCGCGAACGGCAACGGTTTCCCGGGGGCTCGGACGATCGTGTTCACGAGCTCCGACCCCGGTATCGCCAGGGTCGCGCAGCCGTCCACCAGCCAATCCACCAGCCAAACCGCGACAATCACCGGCGTCTCGCCCGGCACCGTGACGCTCACCGCCACCTACGTCGGCGCGAACGGCGTCACCCGCTCCCGCACGATGCAGTTCAGGGTCGACCCCTGAGCGCAGCAGGGCGCTGAGACCCCGTACCAGGCAGCGAGCGGGCCCGGAAGCGAAGATGCTCCCGGACCCGTTCGTCGCTTGGTATCGAACAAACAAGACCCAGCATCCGCGGTAGCCCCGTGGCGAGGGGTAGAGCCGGATGGACCTCATGGGTGCCGCTCGGGGTCGCATGCCGGTTGCAGGAAACCCGTGGGGCTCACGCAGAGGCGCAGAGACGCGGGAGAGAAACAACGAGAAGATGCCGGGTGGGAAACCGAAGACCGCGGGGCGTACCAGGGCCGCTCCTCGGTCCTGGATGTGCAGGGGTGGTGTTCGTGCGTTTTCGTCCGCCCATGGTACGTGGCTCAGTCGGCGGCGGCCGCCGTCCGCCGGCCGGACGCGCAGCCCACGGGGCCGGAACCTGCAGGTGCGTGCTCTCTCCTCTCCGCGCGAGCCGAATGTACGCCAGGAATCCCCGCGTCATCGAAACGCACCTGGATCGCGAGCTGATCCTGCTCGATCCGGGCACGGGCGAGATGTTCAGCCTCAACGACACGGGCCGCCGCATCTGGAGTGCGCTTCCCGCGGAATCGGTGACCGCCGCCGCACGCGAGCTCGCTGCCGTGCTCGACGTCGACGTCGCGACGGCTGAGCGGGACGTGCGCGGCCTCTTTGAGCGGCTGCGCGCCGCGGAGCTGATCCGCGTCTCCACATGACGGAGTTCTCCGTGATGGGCCGCACCGTGCAAACGGCGAATCTCCCGCCCAGCCTGGAGCAGTGGCTGCACGCACACTGGCGGTTCGACGAGCACGAGACGGGCGAGGCGGGGTTCGACATCGTCGTGGCGCGAGGTGCCCGGCCGCGCACCCCGCTCCCGGCTCCCGGACCCGTGGTACGCATCCCCCGCATCGAGCTCCCCTGCCGGACCCTGGGGGAGGATGACTGGATGATCGGCGACGAGGCCGCGGGCGTCCGGCTGGCGCTCGGCACCGCGGGAAGCCGGATCGAACCGTACGGGCTGGAGGAGGAGTCGAGGAGGGAGCTTCTTCGCGGAGCGCTTTTCATGGCCGTGTACGAGTCGCTACGTGCGAGCGGGCTGGTGCCGCTCCACGCGTCCGTCATCGCCCGGAACGGCGAGGCCACCGCGCTCCTGGCCCGCAGCGGAACCGGAAAGAGCAGCACGCTCGTCCAGGCGGTGCGCGGCGGGTGGGACCCGGTCGCGGAGGATTTCGCCTGGCTGGACCCCGTCACCCTCCAGGTGTACGGCTGGGACCGCGGGGTGCACCTGTGGCCCGACGCACGGCGGCGCTTCGCCCCGGACCTGCCCGGGCGGATGGGGGCGGACGGGAAGCTGTTCATCCCCTGGGACGCGCTGGGCGGGGCGCGGCCCGGGGGGGCGCGGCTCGCGAGCGTGGCGCTCCTCTCCCGCGACGCGAACCGGCCGTCCCGGTGGGAGGCGCTGCCGGAGCGGGAGGCGGTGCGGGCGCTGTGGGAGAGCATCGGCGTCCCGCTCTCCGCCGCCTCGCGCGCGGCGGTCGCGGGGCTGATCCCCGCCCTCCTCCGCCGCGTGTGGACGCGGCGGCTCATCCTGGGCGGCACCCCGCTCCCGCTGGCGGGCCCGTGAGGCGGGGAGCATCGCTCCTCCCCTTCACGGCTGCTTGAAGACCACCCCGCCGGAGATCGCCACAGGTGCGGGGTAGATCGTGCCGGGACTGCCACCCGACTGGCCCGAATAGTCTCCCCACCCGTAGGCCGCGCCCGCGGAGGTCACTCCGATCGACGTGTAAAACACACCCGCGCCGATGCTCGTGAACGTCAGCCCGCCCGAGACCGCCACGGGCGCGGTACGGTCCGTGGTCGTGCCGTCGCCCAGCGATCCGCGGACGTTGCCTCCCCAGGCGTAGGCCGCACCCGCCCGGGTCAGCGCCAACGTGTAGTCTCTGCCCGCCGTGATGCTGGCGAACGTAAGCTCGCCGGAAACCGCCACCGGCGCGGCGCTGTTCGTGGTGGTGCCGTCGCCCAGCTGGCCCACGGAGTTGCTCCCCCACGCGTAGGCCTTGCCCGAGGCGGCGAGCGCCACCGTATGGTACGCGCTCGTGGAGACGCTCACGAACGGCCGCCCGCCCGTGGGCACCACCATGGGTGCGGCGCTAGCGATGCCGCTTCCCCCCCACTGGTATACCGCACCCGTGGAGGTCAGCGCAACCGTGTGGAAGAAGCCCCCCTCAACCCTCGCGAAGCTGAGCCCGCCGGTGACCGCCACCGGCGCGGTGCGCAGGGTGTCCGTGCCGTCGCCGAGCTGGCCCTGCTGGTTGCGCCCCCAGGCGTAGGCCGCACCCGTGGAGGTAAGCCCCACCACGTGAAAGCCGCCCGCGCTGATGCTGGCGAAGGTCAGCCCGCCGGAGACCGCCACCGGCTCGGCGCGGTTCGTGGTGGTGCCGTCGCCCAGCGCGCCCTCGTCGTTGCCCCCCCACGCGTAGGCCACTCCCGAGGAGGTCAGCGCCACCGTGAAGGCGAAGCCCGCGCTGATGCTGGTGAAGGTATGCCCGCCTGCGACCGCCACCGGCGAGCCGCGGTCCGTGGTGGTGCCGTCGCCCAGCTGGCCCCGGTAGTTGGCCCCCCAGCAGTACGCCGCACCCGAGGGGGTCAGTCCGCAGGCGTGGCTCGTCCCGGTCGTCAGGGTCGCCGCCCTCAGCGGCTCACCCGCAAGGGTGGCCGTTCCGCTCTTCCCGCCCGCGGCGGCGGTGATCGTGGCCCTGCCCGCGCCCGTAATGGTCACCAGCCCCGTGCCGCTCACCGTCGCCACCGCGGAGTCCGAGCTGCTCCACGCGATGCTCGCCCACTCGGCGGGGCCGCCGTTGGCGTCCGTGGCGGCCGCGGTCAGCTGCACCGTCTGCCCCACCAGCTCGCTCGCCACGTTCACCAGCCGCACCGCGTCCGTCGGGCTCACCGCCACCGATGCGATCGCCGGGCAGGGGGAGAGCGTGGCTGCCGGATTCCCGCTCTCGCCCGCGGTGCGCACCCCGCAGAGCATGCGCTTCGCCGCGCTTCCCGCGTACGCGCCGCCGGGGAAGAGCGTGACCCCCGTGGCGGCCAGCGCGGCGGCCCGCGCCTCGAACGCGCTGCGCCCCGCCGCCGCCTGCTCCTCCGGCGCCTGCGTCACGCGCGTCTCGCCGTCCTCCACCGCCACCGCCAGCACCGAGATGGTGAAGGGGTCGTCCGCCGCCGTGGCCGCCAGCGGGATGCGGTACGCAAAGGTGACGCGCCCGTCGAACTGGTCCGCCGCCGGGGTGGGCGCCAGCGTCCGCGTGTCCGTTGCCGTGGCGTGCCGCACCACGAAGCCGTAGGGAAAGCGGTTCGTCACCCCCTCCGGCATGCCGATCGCATCCGCCTCGGCCTCGGTGAAGGCCTGCAGAACGTCCGGGTACTGCGAGGCCGGCGCGCCCCCCGCGTCCAGCGCAACCGCCCCGGTGGGCCGCAGCTGCGCCGCCAGCGCGGAGTCCGCGGCGCCGCCGTCCTGCCTGAGGAACCGCCGCACGGGTGTGCCGGGGATGGTGCCCGCGGTGCTCACGGGAACGAAGGCCACGTTCCGCCGCTGCGTGGCGTAGGCGGTGCCCTGCGCATCCGCGTTGCGCACTTGGAAGACGGCCTGCAGGTAGCGCTGTCCCCCGGCCCCACGCGTACCCACGTCCACCGTGGCGGCGCTCACGTGGCGCACCTGGACGGTGCCCGCGGGGCTGCCGCCCGGCACCGGGGTGAGGTCCCCCCGCGCGCGCTCCAGCGGAAACACCGCGGCGCTCATCTGGGCGGTGCCGATGCCGCTGATGCGGATCTCCACCAGGCCGAGCGCGCGCGGGGCCTCCGGAGCGGGGTTTGCGCCGCCCGTGCCGGTGACGTCGTCGGTGCACGCGCCCAGGAGTCCGGCGCCGAGCAGGGCAAGGGGGCAGCAATGTTTGAACCGCATGGGTGCCGTTCCGTCAAGGGAGCTGCCGCGGTGGAGACGGCGGGGCTACTTCTGGTCGTTCTTCAGGTACTGGGTCCAGGGCTGCTCGTCGGCTACCACGAAGCTCTGCTGGAGCGTGAGCGCGGTCCACCCTCCCAGATCTTCAAGAAGCGGCGGAACGTACGGCGCCCGTGCGGCGGAAGGCGCGGGAGATGGCGGATCGGGTGTCTGCATCGGAGAGCCCTGTGGCGGTGGAAACCAAAAAGAACGGCCCCGCGCGCTGATCGCCGGGCGATCCGGGACGCGTTCCGCGGCCGGAAACGCAGCTTCGGTCTAATGGAGATGTGCGCAGGGGCGCGCGCACCGGTGCGGGACGGGGGAGCACGGGCAGGGGCGCGGGCCGGCTGGTGTGTGCCCCAATGTACCCGAGGCCGGAACAAAAAGCGAGCATCTTTGCAAACACCTTGTGGACGCTCGCTTTAGCCGCAGTGGCCCGGCGGGTGGCCACGAGCCCGGGATTGCAGGTGCAAGACGAAACTTGCGTGATCGTGCGAAGCTGATCGCCATGCGCGGAGGCGCGTGCGCAACGCCCGGGGACGGTCGGTCGGGGGCGGCGCGGGCGCTTGAAGCAAATCTCGGCCAGGAGACGCCACCGGTGCACTGTTCGTGGTGCCGAAGAATCGCGTGGCGGAAATGGAACGCCGTCGTTGTTCCGATCGCCTGCGGCTATCTTCACTGCAACAGTCCCTGTGCTTCGGCAGACTTTTGCGGGATCCCCGCGGAGGCCTTCCATCGCCCTTCCCAGACGCAACGCCGCGATCGCCGCCCGCCTCTCCGCGGCGTCAAGGACGTGTATCCCCTCGTTCAATGCCCTGACGTGCCAGGCCGTGAAGGTGGGAGCGACCTGCACCGCTTCCGCGAGGGTCCGGTACACCGCGAACGGCAACGGCGTACCCGGGAGCTATACGATCGTGTTCACGAGCTCGGACACCAGCATCGTCAGGGTCGGAGAGCCGTCCACCAGCGAGTCCGCGACGATCACCGGCGTCTCGCCCGGCAGCGTGACTCTCACCGCCACCTACGTCGGCACGAACGGCGTCACGCGCTCTCGCACGATGCCGTTCAGGGTCGACCCCTGAGCGCAGTGGGGCGCTGAGATCCCGAACAGACGGCGAGCGGGCCCGGAAGCAAAGATGCTCCCGGGCCCGTTCGTCGCTTGGTGTCGAACAAACGACGAAACCCAGCATCCACGGTTGGGTTTCGTCGATAGTGCCCCCGGCGCGACTCGAACGCGCGGCCCCAAGATTAGGAAACCGCGGCGGCCCGTTACGCCGCGTTACGGAGGCAACAAAAGTCTAGTATTTCTGTGAGGTTTGCGCAACCCGGGGTTGCCCAGGATCACCCAGCGTTACTGGCTTTTGTTACTCCGTTTTGTTACTGGCGCTGGCTTACATCCCCAAATTGAGCATCGAACGGACTTGGGGCTGCTTTGCCTCATCTTCAGCGCGGTCGCGATCACTACTGTACGTTGAGAGCTGTGCGTGACGAGCACAAGCCGCTCAGTAGCCCCGTTTCTCGCCCCATTTTCGTCCCACCTGGGACGGGCCAGCCTCACGTTGCCGGCGGACGCTCACACGGCGCGGCGCGACCCAACTCCGCCGCTCGCAGGGCCTTGCACCGGCACGACGCGAAGGGCGGCGCGCGGCACGTCAAATGCGCGCTTCACGCTCTCAGCGCCGCTCCACCCCCGCCCTTCCCGGCGCATCTCAGCCTGGCAGTTCCTTCAGGCGCAGTCGATCCACAGGTCAGGCAGTCGTTCATCGCAGGTCCCAGCATGCAGCGGAGCCGGATCCATGGCCGCAAAGTTCCATTTCTTCACAAACGCGGATCTCCTCGCCCCACAGCTCCCCAGCCAGGCGTTCGGGCCGGCTGGCACAGTCAATGGGGCCGACCTCTACCGCACCACCAGCCTCCACACGGCCGATCCCAGCAAGAACTTCGACCCCACCGCCTACGCGGTGTGCGCCGGCGTCGTGTGCGTGCAGGAAATCTCGAACCCCAACAACCCGGCGCTCGTGAACCTGGTGCTCCGCCCGCGGGAGCAGCCGGCGCTGAACTTCGTCCCCATCAAGTACATCATCTACAAGGGGATCCTCCGCTCGTCACTCATCAACGGGAACGAGGTCGCCCAGGCGTCGACAAACCAGCTCACGCAGAGCATCTGGAAGTCGCAGGCGGAGAAGAACGCCACCGCGAATACCAACACCTCCCCCCCCGCCGAGGCGCTGGGCGTGGGGTTCACGGCCGCGGCAAGCCCGGAGTTCGCTGACGACCAGCCGATCGACAACTTCTTCTACCAGGCGGGAGTGAAGTTCCAACTGCAGCCGGTGATGGGGGGGTGGAGGATCGGCCAGTTCGACAGGGCAAGCTTTGGAATCGAGATCTTGCTGGAGGGGCTCGGCTTCCGCCACGAGATCTCCCTGGCGAGGAGGCTGGAGAGCGTCATCTCCGTGGCGGCGCTCCCCACCCAGGCGACGCCCGCACAAAGGTTCGACCACCGCCACGCGAAAGAGCAGGTGCTGGGCTTCATGGACCCCTGCGCCTTCTACGGATCGTTCTTCGACGTGGGGGTGCACGCCAGGAGCAGCACCGGGTCGACGTTCGAGCCCAAAGGGGGAAAGGATCTGTACATCGACGTGCTTTCGTCGTTCATGAACCGGAACAAGGGCTACCTGGACATTCGCAACGAGCACAACTACTCGCTGAACTACTTCGGGAACTACACCGACACCATCCAGCTCAGCTACAAGCCTGGAACTGTTACCCCGGCGCAGGTCGACTATTACGCGAGCAAGTGGCCTCTCCTGACCCTGAAGGCAGCGGATTTCCCGGGCAACAACGTCACTAAAGCGCGGAACGCGTTCCGGATCCAGCTCCCGGTCGGCCACAATCCCAAACCGCTGCTCTACGTGTCACAGGGGTACCGCGAAACGGGCGCCAAGGGCGACGGCTTCCCGGCCGAGCTGAACGGTGCCGAACGGTTCTTCGACGACTTCAAGGGAGCTTTCGGCGGATTCACCCAGACCGGGACCACTTCCGCGAAATCGATGACGTTCGTGGTGCCCAACGTCACGGGCCAAGCCGCCACGACGCCCGTCTCGTGCTACATCCGGCTGAAGTACCTCAAGCAGGAGCCGGGTAGCGCGGCCACGGCCTCCATGGTTTCCACGGCCCTGCCGGCGGCGAACTACCTCGACAACCTGCTCTATCCGCTCGACCTGCGCATCCTTTTTGCGGGCTCGTCTAGCATCAAGTCCGCGGTGTACGAGGAGGAAGTCTACGTGGATGGGCGAGGAGTGGCGGGGCTGGACTGCGATTTCATCGGCAACGTCGGCATTGCACGCGACTCCGCCAACACAACGCTCTTCGTGCTGCCCACGTGCATACGGCAGCAGACGGGACAGACCTCTGCGCTCGTGAGGCTCTCCGGAGAGACCAGTGAATTCACGGGAAGCTACCCGAACCTGGTGGTCCTCAAGTATGCGCTCGAGCGGGTACGGAGGAGCGACCTCGTGCTTTCTGCTGCTGAAACCGTTCCCATGGCAGAGTTCACCTCGGACGCCGACGCCGAGGCTCGGGCGAGGTTCACGATTCCTGATTTCGGCAAGCTCCTCATGCTTGTCCTCTCAAACACCACGTATGACATCTGGAAGAGCAGTGCTGCGGCCACTCTGGACAATCGTTTTCGAATCTACTTGGGCGTGAAGCACTTGCAGACTCAGACCGACGTCAAGGGTGTCCGCTATACGTCGTTCGAAGTCGTTCTGCGGGGATTCAAGGCCGATACGGCGACGGGCGATTACAAGGTCGACGAAATGAATACCGATCCTCTGAACGGCACCACCAACCTGAAGGTGTACGGCCATGCTGGCGCTTGATCCACAGGCCCAGATCTCCTCGTCTACCGAAGTCAACACGGGCGTCGTCGAGATCCCCTCTATGATGCCCGGGGGCTTCGACGCTCCGCTGTGGCAATTGCTCCAAGACATCAAGGCTGCTGGGATTCCGCTGCGTGGAAAAATTGCCGAATACGCCGGCTTCTATACGAAAGTCGGTGCTACGATCACGACCGAGTGGGATCCTTCGAGCGACAACGGAGTGAACCCGGATCTGGAGCAGACCGGAACCAGCCAGCCGAACAAGAGCTTGGACAAACTCACGTTCCTGATCATGTTCCGCCTCCCCTTCCAAGGGGAAGCAGTCCAGATCTCACCGCCACTTACCGATCCGGAACTGGACCTCTACTGCAACAGAAGGATCGTGAAAACCCCCGACGGTACCTACGTGCTGGGGGCATTCCACGAAGTCGTCAACTCGAAGGGTGAAGTTCTAAGTCCGCAGTTTCAACTCTGCACCATCACGCGCCCCAACCCCGTCGCGAACTTCGACATTGCGGGTCAGGACCTGTTCTACGACACTCCTTCCGACAGCTACTATGCTGGGAGCCCGTTCATATCCAATTTTGGCGATCCACTAGACGTGGGCGGAACGACGTGGAGCAAGCGAGCCAATGACATCCGCGCCGCTTACGCCGTGAAGCGGCTGAACGGCGCTGGTGAACAGGTGGCACTCGCCGGGAGCACGTACGATCACGTAGACGACGGAGGAAACGTCGTAAGCTTCGATTACAACACCCCTGACACTGCACGTGCATATTCCTATTACGAAATTGACTTCGGTGATCTCTTTCCCGGGCGGGTACCCAAGGAAGCAATCGATGATCAGGCTACCATCGATGCGATCAAGACGCTTCCGCTGTACTATTTCCTCACGGTCTATACGGAGAACAAGCCACAGAACTTCGTGCGGGGTGCGCATTACCCGGATGAGATTGAAACAGTCGTGCATGCAAAACGTCGGATCACCTTCGGCACATACGATACGGCAGGTGTCTTTACCGCGAGTTCGCCGCAACCGGGAAGCGCCGCCATTGCAGGCCGGACCATCAATCGTGATTCCACTGACCGATATTATGTCACGAGTGCCAGCACACCAACCAACCATTACCTGGAAGAAGATTTCGCGGGTGATGAGGATTTCACGGCCGACACATTCTACACGTCGGGAGGGGTGCTGACCGGCCTGTTGGTCCGTTATCAGGCGGGGCAGTTCTATGCGGAGAACCCCAACATACGCTCGCAAGCCACCACGCGGTGGGCGTCCGGCCTGACCCTGGGGTACGGTTACGACATCGGCGGCAACTACGCCACGGCAAACGTCTACAAGGTCGAGTTTACGATCCAGAAACTCGCTGGTGCAACGGGATCGTTCACGTTGCACTACGAGTCGCGCTCCGTTGCCATTCCGTTTGCGGCCGGCGACGCCAGCCTTCGCCTATCGCTTCGAGATCTGATGGGAATAGACGAAAGTCTGATCGCCATCAGTTCCGCAACCGGTCCCGCCGCGGGTTACACGGGGTGGCGCGTTACCATTCAGCAGAGGATTGGGGATCCCGTCAACGGCTTCCGAAACATTTACTCGCATGAAGTCTTCTATCACAAACCCGCGTCGGAAACTCCGGCGAAGATCCTGATTACGCCCGCGACTGATAGTCAGCGCTACCTGGTGCGACCGGCCAGTGAGTTACCCGACAATCCAGTCAATTACTCCAGCTTCGAAACCTTGTTAAACGGTTTTTACGCCAGCGGCGATTTCACTGCGCCGGACTCCGTGCTGGATGGCACTCACAAACTAGGATTCAACGCGGGGCTGTTCAAAGCGGCCCTGAAGAAGATCTTCGGGTTGTACAGAGGCCCAGGCATGCTGATCTACCTCAGGAACAAAGCTACCTTCGACGCTTTCCAGATGCCCGTAGCCAAGCGGACCATTGTGCAGAATTACCTGCTCATCTTTTCAAAAAAATACTATACACAGACCCTCATCAAAAACAAGGTCACGAACATCATCGCAACGGGAGCAGCACCCAACATTCTTGAGAAGCTGCTGTTTGCGACTGTTTCCTACGGTGGTATCGGACGGTGGGTGGTGACCGAGTACGAGATGGACAACGTGCTGTTGAAGCCGAAGATGAAGAACGGTGCATATGTCCGTATTTCTCGCAATGACCCTGGTATTATCCGGGCGATCTCATCACACAACCAGTACGAATTGAAAAATGCCTTCAAATCCAGGAACAGGAAGCTGGCTGCGCGGAGTGCCTTCCTGGTTGGTTATGTAGAGAAATTTCACTCGATCCTTTATCAAGGCGTTGAAGCATGATCTCGCTTCGCGTCAGTTACTCGTGATACTGGATCACCGAGCATCGTTCTGGAACAACGGGAAAAGAGGAATCACGCAGAGTCAGCAGAGTCATCAGAAAAAACAAAGCAGTTTCTGCTGACTCTGCTGACTCTGCTGACTCTCCGTGAGATCTTTCACCCACCGATCCCGAACCAGCCCGTGCAATCTCGTATGACTCTTTCGATCGCGACCGTCATGCGGTTGGAGAGAAGGACCCTACTGGACCCTAGTCGTTCGTTGAGATAAAAATCATGACCGACACTTCATTCTACCCCTCCGTTTCCACGCTGCTGCCGCTGGACGCGATCCCGCCCAACCTGGGGTTCGTGCAGGAGGGGCTTCACGCCGTGTTCGACCGCCTCTTCTTTCGCGACCTGCAGGTCCAGAAGAGCGCGCACGGCGACGTGGGGTTCTACCAGCTGTCACTGGTCATCTACCGCCGGCTCGGCTTCGAGATCCCCGGTACGGGGGGCGTGGCGCTGGTGATGTACCCCGACCTGGTCGCGGGCCCGGAGACCTCCATCCCCATCGCGCTCAGCTACCGCTGGCAGATCCTGAAGTACGTGCGCCACTTCCAGCACGCGAGCCTGGTGGAGCTGCCGCGGCTAGTGTTCGACGCGCTGGTGGAGATCTCGGGCGCGCCGCCGCCGGCGCTGCTGGCGCGGCTCATCGACCTGTTCCACGGCGCAGCAGCCGACCCGGTGCAGGACCTGGTGAACAGCATCAACCTCGAGCACCTCCCCTCCGTCCTCCTCACCAACCCCACCCTGCAGAACCCCGGCGCCGCCCCCCACGAAGTCATCGACGACCTGCTCGCGCAGCTCGAGCAGTCGCAGACCTTCACCCTCTACGAGTTGATCTACGACTACCTGAGCAGCGCCGACTCGGTGGACCAGGTGTTCAACGACATCTCCACCTTCTTCGGCCAGTGGGTGAAGGAGTTCTCGCGCGACGACTTCAAGGCGTTCCTGGTCCCCCGCTGCTCCGTGGCCATCCGCGACCTGAGCCTGGCGCTGGAGTTCCCGCGCACGCTGCTGCAGCCGGTGGACGCCAACACCGGTGAGGTGATCGACGCCAACTCCACCCTTCCCGAGGATCAGAAACAGAAGTCGCGGCTCACCTTCGTGGCGGGCTCGGTGCTCTACTCCACCGAAACGGGGTTCGAGTTCGATTCGCTGGGCACCTTCAGCTTCACCACAAGCCAGATCGGCGACACGGGGCTCACGCTCGGCTTCGACGACATGAAGCTGGACCTGAGCCGCACAAAGAACATCCCCGAGGCCACGGCGGACGGGCGGCCGGTGGACTTCGTGGGCGTCTACGTGAAGGAGGCCACCATCGGCCTGCCGAACAGGTGGTTCAAGGCGTCGGGGACGACGACGGGCACGGGCCCCAAGCTGGTGGGGACGAACCTGATCATCGGTACCGGGGGCTTCTCGGGAAAGATCGGGTTCGACGCCGCGGGAGTGATGCACACGCAGATCGGGAACATCGAGGCCGGCCTCACCGCCTTCGACCTGCGCTTCGAGCGCAACGCCATCGTCGAGTCCAACATCCGCGGGTGGATCACCATCCCCGGCTTCAAGGACGCCCTGGGGAACGACGCCACCATCGACATCCGCGCGCACATCGCCCAGGACGGCGACTTCAGCGTGACGGCCACGGAAAAGGACGGCATTCTCATCCGCATCCCCGGGGTGATGGACTTCGTGATCTACACCCTGGGCTTCGGGCGCGAGGACGACCGTTTCTTCCTGTGCGCCTCGGGCACCGCCACGCTCACCTTCCAGATCCCCGCGCTCACCTTCGACCGCCCGATCTCGGTCGACCTCAAGAAGCTGGTGATCTGGGAAGACGGCACCTTCGAGATCGAGGGTGGCACCCTGGTGCTGCCGAAGGCGGTTACCCTCAAGGTGGGGCCCGTTACCCTGTCGGTGACGGCGCTCGGAACCGGCTCGTACGAGCGCAACGGGTTCAGCTACAAGTGGCTCTCCTTCGACGGCGGGGTGGACGTGAACTCCGGCAGCGTTCAGGTGCAGGCCAGCGGATTGAAGATTTACTGGCGCACCGACGGCCCGCCACTGGACGTGTTCATGCGCGTGGAGGGGATTGCCGTCGACATGGTGATCCCCGGCAGCAAGTCGGCCGACGAGGCAGCGGTGCTGATCAGCGGCTTTTTGCAGGTGAAGGAGCCGGACCCGGACGCCACCGGCTCCAGCGCGGGCGCCGAGTACGCGGGCGGCATCAGGCTCATGCTCCCCCGAGCGGGGATCGGCGCGAGCGCGGCCATGCGGCTCAACCCGTCGATCCCGTCGTTCCTGATCGACGCCGAGCTCAGCCTGTCGGTACCGATCGTCATCGGCAACACCAATCTCGCGTTCTACGCCTTCCGCGTGCTGCTCGGGATGCACTACGTGGCCGACCGCGCCGCGGTGAACCTCCCACCCGACGCCTCGTGGTACGAGTACTACAAGAAGCAGGTGCCGCTCTCGTACCGCGAAGGGGTGAACGTGGACAAGTTCACCTCCCGCAAGGGTTTCTCGCTCGGCGCCGGGGCGGTGGTGGGCACCGCGAGCGACTCGGCGAAGGCGATCTCGGCCAAGCTCTTCCTCCTCCTTTCCCTCCCCGACGTCCTGCTGCTGGTGGGGCAGGCGGCGGTGCTGGGCGAGCGGGCGGACCTGCGCGCCACGGAGCCGCCGTTCTCGGTGGTGATCGCGGTCACGCGCGAGTCGATCCAAGCGGCCTTCGGGGTGGACTACCAGGTGCCCGAGGGCTCGGGCGCCATCCTCGACCTGCAGGCGCTGGTGGAGATGGGGTTCTTCTTCCAGGACTCCGGCGCCTGGTACATCAACGCCGGCGTCGACACCCCCGCGAGCAAGCGGATCACGGCGCGCATCCTCACCCTGTTCGACGCTTGGTCGTACCTGATGCTCTCCGCCTCGGGGATCCGCGCCGGGGCGGGGGTCAGCTGGGACTTCGCCAAGGGGTTCGGACCCGTGCGCTTCGAGGCGCACGTGTACCTCGACACGCAGGGGCGGCTGAGCTTCAAGCCCAAGCAGATCGGCGGCCGGATCCTGATGGGCGGCTCGGCGGCGGTGAAGGTGTTCAAGTTCAAGATGGGGGTCAGCCTCGCGGCCGCGCTGGCCGCCGAGGCGCCGAAGCCGTTCATCGTTACCGGCTCGGTGAGCGTGGAGCTCGACCTCCCCAAGCCGGTGAAGAAGCTGGGCGGCACCTTCACGCTCGACTTCACCTGGACCTTCGACTCCAACCTCGAAACGGCGGCCCTCCCGGTCTTCAACGAGGACGCCCCCAGCGAGGCGGCCCGCGCGGTGTGCGTGGCCACGCGCGAGCGCTTCGCGCTGAACGTGGCGCCGGGCGCCATGGCCGCCGCGCTGCCGCCGCCGCCCACGGCCGGGTGGAGCGGGAGCTTCGACGACTTCGTGGTGCCGCTGGACAGCACCATCGACGTGGAGTTC
Organism: Longimicrobium sp.; assembly: GCA_036389135.1. Classification (NCBI taxonomy): domain Bacteria; kingdom Pseudomonadati; phylum Gemmatimonadota; class Longimicrobiia; order Longimicrobiales; family Longimicrobiaceae; genus Longimicrobium; species Longimicrobium sp. The sequence goes on along the minus strand of DASVQP010000048.1, from coordinate 61,965 downwards.
AAACGCCCGGTGGCGCCGGGGCCCGCCGTGACCAATATCGGGGTGACCGGCACCGGCTTCGCCAACGCCGACCTGGTGCCGCCGCAGCGGGGGAAGTCGCCGCAGGTGCGGCACGAGTACGTGGTGGAGGAGGTGCGGATCCGCTCCTGGAACCCCGCCGCCGGCCGCTGGGACGACTACGACGTGTACGGCGCGCTCACCCCGCTCGCCCACCTTTCCTTCGTGGACCCGGCGGACCTTGCCGGGCTGCGGGAGGGGTGGTGGCAGGCCGACCAGCCGGGGCGGGTGAACAAGCTCTCGCTGCTGTCGCAGACGCCGCTGAGCTACGTCAACGACACGGCCGGGCCCTTCATCCCCGAAAACTCCGGGATCACCACCGAAACGCTCTTCTGCCCCGAGCCCCCGCGCCCGGAGCGCTGCGTGGCGGTGGACGGGCCCGCCTGGCCGGACCCGATGGCGTCGGGGCGGCGCTACGCCTTCGACGGCGTGGACGTGCGGCTCACCGGCGGCGACGGCCGGGCGATCCCCTTCCCCAACACGTTCGGGCACCTCCGCGGTGTGGCGCTGCGCCCCGGGTGGCGGCTGGAGATCGTCTTTCCCGAGCCGGCGGCGCGGGTGCGGCTGAAGCTGGCCACCCTCTCCGACGGGGTGACCGTGCACTACCGCCGCCGGCGACAGACGGGGGTGAACCCCAGCCACCAGCCTGTCTACGATGACATCACCATGCGCAGCGAGGTGGCCGACCCCCTGCGCCTGCAGCAGCCGCTGGTCTACGACGCACCCGGTGCGCCGATCGACCGGGTGGTGATCGAGGCAGGGGAATGCGACTGCCGCGACGGACCCACCGCGGTCGCCACCGCGCCGGCCGGGGGTCGCCCCCCCTGGCCCGACCGGGGTCCGCCGCCCCCCGCACCGCCGGCTCCGCCGCCGTGCGGGAGCTTGGAGGCGTACTTCGCCATGGTCTGCGCCGAGGTGCGCGGACAGCTCGCCGCGCTGGAAGCGGAGGTGGCCCAGTTGTTGGCCCAGGCCGCCGAGCACGAGCTGCTGGCCGATGGCGCGCAGGGGGAGTGCTGCTCCCCCGCGCTGGCCGTCCACCACCACGGCTTGGCGGAGGAGCTGCGCGCGGAGGCGGACGAGCTGCGCGGGCAGATGGAGGCGCTGGCCGCGCTGCTGCGCTGCTGCCCGGGCGCCGTCCCGTTGCGCGGCGACACCGTGGGGGAGGGGCTGGGAGGGCAGCGGCCGCCGCGCCAGGACTACCCACCCTGCAACCTGGACCGATCCTTCGACTACGGCTGCGCCACGTTCTTTTTCGGCTTCTGCTGGCTGCCGGCGGAAGACGCGGCGTACAACGCCACCATCCCCGGCGCCGGGGCCCTGCTGGCCAGCAACACGGCGATGGTGACGGCCATCAATCGCACCCTCCACCCCATCTGGCGGCTCGACACCCTTTATGCGGTCACCCTCCAGGTGGTGGACCGGGTCACCGTCGACGAGCAGGGCATCTCCACCGCCGCCCGGCGCTACCTGCACCTGGGCTTCCGCACGCGGGGGCCGCTGGGGCACTTCCATCCGTACCGCGCCGAATACCAGGCGCTCCTCGCGGCCGACCGCGCCGACCAGTTCCGGCTGCAGTCGCTCAAGCCGTACATCGACTTCGCGCACAGCTACCCCAGCGCCGACGGCAACGTGCTGAACGCCAAGCCGCTCTACTACGTGGAGCCGCGGCTGCGGCTGGCGTGGCTGCACCCGTACGTGGCCACCATGTTCGGCGGCCAGTTCGACGCGTACAACGGGAACCCCGCCGTCTCAAGCACCCTGGAGGTGGCCATCCTGGACCCGGTGGACCCGAGGCCCGCGCCCGGCGCCCCGGGCGAGGTCCCCCCCGTCTACCTGGCCTTCACCGCCGGGCTGGCGAGGCACTCGCCGCCCGACGTGAAGCTGCTGAACAACCTGGCCACGCAGGGCGACCCCTGCACCGGCGTGGGCCAGGGCGGGATCGCGCCACCGGGGGTGCAGGCCACGGTGAGCGTGGAACGCCTCAAGCCTCGCAAGCTGTACCTGGCCGTGTTCACGGCGCGCTTCGGCGCCGCCGTCCAGGAGGTGCACCGCGAAAACTTCCGGACGTCGCGCTACGCGGACCACCCGGAGCAGGTGAACAGCTACCGCCTGGCCGACGCCGACGGGACGTACCTGCGCGACGCCGTGTACGACGACGTGGCCGTGACCCTGGACGCAGGTCGCACCGCGCAACTGGTGGCGCTGCTCTCGCACGCCCCGCCCTCGGGCGACCCGCTGGAGCGGGAGTACGGGCATCCGTTCGACCGGCTGGCGCAGGGGGTGCTGCGCCTTCCCGCCCTCGACCCGCCGGTGGGCACCGACTTCACGATCGTCCGCGACGCGGCAGGCGGGGGCGTGCTCGGCTTCCTGGTGCGCAGCCCCGAGCCTTTGATCGACCCCCGCATCACCGACGCGGGCGCCGCCCCTACCCTGGTGCTCACGCAGCGGAACGCGCCGCCGGTCTCCTTCACCACCGTGCACTCGAAGGACCGGGCGATGGCGTTCGTGGGCCACCCCGGGCTGAACGTGGCGCTGCACGACCTGGACTTCACCTTCACCCTGCCGGAGTGGAACGGCGCCGCCTGGGCACCGGCGAGCGTGGTGACGGTGACCCTCTTCCTTTCGCCGCCCGTGGATCCCACCGGCCCGGCGGGCCCCGCCCTCTCGCCCGGGGGAGTCACGCAATGAGCACCGTCACCCCCTACCCGCCCGAGACGGTCGCCGACCCCCGCGGCGGCGTGGACACCGTGCCGCAGCAGCTGGCCGCCAGAACGGCGCTGGTGCAGAGCCCCTACCTGTACCTGCAGGCGGCGGGAAGCGACGGATCCGACGGGAGCGCCAGCGGCATCCACCTGCGCTGGGACCTGCTGCGCGGGGTGGGTGAGACGCACCTGCCCAAGGGGAACCTGGCCAGCGGGACGAACCCGCCCTACTCGGCGCCCTACGGCTTCAACCGCCCCGACGACTTCGTGGTGGTGCTGCGCGCCCCCTACCGCCGCCGCGCCTGCGTGGTGAAGCTGGCCAAGGACCGGCCGGCGGCGGTGGTGGAGGCGGGCACGGACCGCCGCTGGACCTACCACGCCCCGGTGGAGGGCACCACTCCCCCGCGCCACCGCGACGTGGTGCTGCGCTTTGCCGACCTTGCCAGCTACGACGCGGTGCGCGCCGGCGTGGACCCGCGTACCTCACCCGGCGACTTCCTGGGGCGCTACGGCGGGATGGTGGAGGTGGAGGTCACCGACCGCCTCTGCTTCGCCCTGACGCTGGTGATGCGCACGGTGGGCGAGGGGCGCGAGGCGGAGCTGCGGGTGGAGGCCGTCTCGGTCACCGAGAACCTGCCGGACGCCGAGCGGGTCGTCTCCTGCCGCAAGCGCTTCGTGGTGGTGCGTCCGCCGGCGCCCCCGCCCTCCCCGCCGCCTCCGCTCGCCCGTACCGCGATCGGACGGCTGTTCGCGGCGCTGCTCGCCTTGCTGGGGGTGCGCACCGCCGCGCCGGCCGCCACCGTCCCGGCCGCCGCCGCCCTCCCCGAGCACCGGGTGTGCGCCGAGAACGTGCGCTACTTCCGCTTCGCCTGCACCCGCAGCGCCCCGGGCGAGCTGCACCTGGAGACGTACGACGACTTCATCCTGGGCGCCCTGGCCACCGACGATGGATGGCGGCCGGTGGGGCGGGGGTTCGCGCTCACCGAGCGCGACGCGCTGGCCTTCGACCGCCTGGAGACCCCGGCGGCGCCGGTGGACCGCCGCTGGCCGCGCTACCTGTTCGCCGACCCCGGGTCGGGGCGCTTCACCACCAGCGTGGCCAACTACCGCGCCCGTTGGGACCCCACGCTGCCCCCGCTGCAGGAGCCGGACGACGGCGCCGGGCTGCGCGCGGGGGTACAGCGCTACCTGGCGCTCAGCACCAGCCCCGCCAACGCGGCGGCCAGCGACGCGCTCCCGGCCGACGACCCGCGCGACGGCGGCGCCTTCGGCATCAGCTACCTGGTCATGCTCAAGCTGGTGGCGCTGGACTTCCACGTGGCCCGCATGCTGGGGCTGGGGTGCATCGACACGGGCATCCCCCGAGAATCGGCCGCGCAGTTCGTGCACCTGGCGCTCTACCACACCACCGCGGCGTTGGAGCCGGGCGGCGCGCCGGGCCAGCGCACGCACCTGTCGATGTCGCTCCCCACCGGGCGGAAGGACCACCGGCTCCCGCCCGCGCCGGTGCAGGCGCCGCCCACCTTCGGCATCTCCATCGACAACGGCACCGCCACCCCCACGCAGCTCACCGACGACGACGGATACACGCCGTTCGACGAGGCGCGCGTGGTCCACCTCAACCTGGAGCCGTACGACACGGTGCAGCCGCTGGGGCCGTTCTTCGTGCCGCCGGTGGAGTTCTGCTCCTGCGAGGTGACCAAGCCGGTGCTCTACGGCTGCAAGTACCGGCGGGTGGGCGAGTCCGACTGGCGCGTGCCGGAGCTCAGCAGCGACGACGAGATGCACGACCTGGCCGGGGTGGCCGAGGTGGCGCCGCTCCTTCCGCAGCTCGCCACCTCCCCCGGCGCGCCGCGGCCCCCCATCTACACCCACCGCGAGCGCGAGAACGGGCTCCATCGCTACACGCTCTACGGGGTGAACTGGTTCTCGCGCCCCTCGCCGCTGGGGAACCCCCGCGACGTGGACACCCAGATCCCCGTCCACCACACGCTGCTCCCGCCGTCCAACCTGGGCGTGCAGCTGATCCAGCCCGAAGACCCGATCCTGCTCACCACCCCGGCCGAGCAGCAGCGGCTGGCGGGGCTGGCGGGCGACCGCACCCTGGTGCGCTGCACCTTCGAGTGGAACCACACCCATTACCGCCCGCAGAAGCCGTCCGCCGCGGGAACGTGGGCCGACCGGGTGCAGCTCTTCTTCCGGCAGGAGCCGCCGCGCGCGGTGCAGGGCGCGGTGAAGTCCGTCACCTCGCTCTCCGACCGGCTGGTGGAGGTGCGCACCGAGCCCTACACGCTCGCCAGCGTGTCGCCGCCGCGCACGGTCACCCCCGCGGTGACCCCCGGCGACGAGCCGCGCTTCGCGGGGAGCACCTTCGCGGCCAACCAGGTGCTGTACCTGGTGGAGAGCGTGGCGCAGCCCACCATGCCCGGCGAGGGCGCGGTGTTCCGGGTGCGCAAACAAGTGCAGTCCGGGGTGGCCGACCTGGACCACTCAAACCACTTCTCCGCCACCGTGCAGGTGAAGGCTCCCGCGCCGGGAGAGCGCTTCCTGGTGGTGGAGAACCTGAACGAGCCGGCCACCTGGGGGCCCAGCCAGCCGCTGGCGCACGAGGTGGCGCTGGTGACCTTCCTGCAGAACGGGCAGTTCCACACCGAGACGGTAACGCACGCCGACGGCACGCAGACGGTCTACAACGTCGGCGGCGTCCACGCGAGCGCCACGGTCACCGAGCGCAACGCCGTCGATCCCTCCACGGGGCTGCTCATGCCGGGGACGCGCACGGGGGTCTACGAGATCCAGTTCGACACCTTCCAGCTCGCGCCGCACCCCGACGCCGACGTGGAGTGGTGCCGCGGCACGGTGCGCATCGCCGACGCGGCGAGCGGGGAGCCGCGGGCGCTGGCGGTGTGGACGATTGACACCTCCGGGACCACCCTGCGCCTGGTGGCGCACGACGCCGCCTTCCAGCCGCCCTCCGGGTCCGTGCCCGCGCCGTCCCCGGCGGTGCAGACGGGCACGGGGGTGATGGTGAACTTCCACCCGGGGTACCGCGTGTACCTCACCGCGCAGCCCGGCGTGCTGGACGAGGGCACCACCCTCCCCCCGCCGCTGCACGACACGAAGCAGACGCTGCTGGCAGCGCGCGCGCGGAACACGGCGCTCCCCTCCGACTCGGACCTGACCACGCCGGTGGTGATGCAGGGGCGGCGGATCACGCCCCCGCTGCCGCCCGACCCGCCGAGCGGCCCCCGCTACGCCACCGAGCCCGACGTCTACGGCAAGGGGAGCTATACGATGGACGTGGGGGTGCAGGCCGACGCCACGCGCGAGCCGTACGCGCTGTTGTTCTACCGCGCCAACGAGCAGTCGGTGCTCGACGTGCTCTACCAACCGGCGACGGTGGACGCGATCCGGACGGCGCTCGCCGCGCTCCCCGCCGAAGACGCGGCCTATTTCGCCGACCGCTGGAACGACCTGGTCAACGTCCACAACCTGCACGGCGACCACGGCTTCAACGAGTACACGCCCGGCGGCTTCCGCTTCCCGACGCCCGACAACGGCGCGTACGTGATCCCCGGCACGCAGGTGGCCCCCTTCGGCGCCGGCACGCCGCCGGGCGACCCCACCGCCAGCTTCGTGTTGGACGGCGTGCCGGCGAGCATGGCGCAGGTGGTGAGGCGCGCCATCGAGGGCGTGTTCCTGCCGCTCACCGAGTCACCCGTGATCTTCCGCTTCATCCGGCAGGGCACGCAGACCTCGGCGCGCAAGCCGGTGATCCGCGACGCCAACGGCGACCTCCTCCCCTTCGGCAGCCCCGGCCACGATCCCTCGCCGATGGTGGTGCGGCACATGGGCGCCGCGGGCGAGACGCGGGTACGCTTCACCGACTACACGCTCGACGGCGCCGCGCGGAACTTCTACTTCTACGCCGCCGGAGAGATGACCGACCAGATGCGGCTGGGCCCGCGCAGCGCCGCCACCGGCCCGGTGCTGCTGGTGGACGCCTCTCCCGCCCAGGCACCCGCCATCCGCAGCGTCACCACGCTGATCGAAGACCCGCTGCGGGGCGTGCCCACCGGAGTGAAGCTGGTGATGAGCGCCTACCTCGCCAGCGAGGGGATCACGCGCTTCAACCTCTACCGCGCCACCAGCGCCGCCGACGCGGCGAGCCCGCGGAGCATGACGCTGGTCGGCGCGTATCCAGCGGCCGCGGGGGGAGAGACGGAGATCGTGGACACCTTCGCCGACCTGCCGTTTCCGCCCTTCGGCGACCCGCTCTTCTACCGGGTGACGGCGCTGCGCGAGATCACCAACGAGCGCGGCGAGACCGTGTTCGTCCCCTCGCAGCCGTCCACGCTGGCGCGGGCGTCGGTGATCGACGTGGAGAGCCCGGTGGCGCCCGCCATCGCCTTCTCCTCCAACCCGCCCACCGTGTCGATGCCGGTGCTGCTCACCGGCGTGGAGCTCTCCTGGCGGCGCGTTACCCACAACGCCACCTACCGGCTCTACCGGCAGGACGCCACCGGAAACTGGACGCTGATCCACGAGGTGAAGACCAACGCCGATCCGGTGGTGGTGCCGCTCGCCGCCACCGCACTGGGCTCGGACGTGCTCTCGAAACTCGGCTCTGACGGCACGCCCATCCGCCATTGCTTCGCGGTGGAGGTGGAGAACTCGTCGGGGATGCTCAGCCGCAACCAGAATGTGCTGAGCGTGCCAGCCGCCTGCCTGGAGAGTGCGGCCCTGTTCCAGCCCGCGGTGAGCTACGCCGACAATCACCAGCCCGCCGCACCGCTCGGCGCGGACCGGCTGGTGAGCCCGACCGCCTCGCCCTTCCCAGGGAGCATGACGTTCAGCGACGCAATCGCGTCGCTCCCGCCGGGGCACGTCTTTGACCGCACCGAGGTCTCTCTGGCCGACGGGCTGGGGAACGCGGTGCGGCTGGCGATCTCGTCTCCCGGCGGATCCGTGACCTTCGCCCACGGCGACGGGACGGGGATCGTGCTGGACGGGTCCGTGTCCAACCTGACCTACGACGTGCGCGTGCGAGTCTTCACCGATGCGTGCACGGATGGGCTCCGCTCCCGCTACCGTCTGCGGTACGGGCCCGACGTCGACCTGCTGGGGCTCGGCGGGGTGCTCGCCTACACCGACTCGCTGAACACGCTCTCGCCGTTGGAGGATCCCTACGTAGCGGAGGGGGTGCAGTTCCCCACCACGATGACCTTCACCGACGTCACATCTCTGCCAGCGGGGCACACCTTCGCCGGACTGGAGGTGGAGGTGCGGGACTCGGCGGGGGCGACGTTCACCCAGACGATCAACGTCCCAGGCGGCTCCGTGACCTTCCAGCATGGCGACAGCGGCCTCGCGCTCGACGCAAGCCTCCCCGACCGCACCTATGAGGTGACGGCGCGGCTCCTCACGGACCTGAGCCCCGGCGGGGTGCCGTTCACGTACGTAATCTCCTATCCCTGACGCCATAACCCACGCGCGGACCGCCTTTTCCCCGCGGCAGGCCGCGCGGTACGGACCCATTCATCCCGCGGCAGACCCGCGGCAGACATGCACACCGTGAACGAGCGAATCCACACGAGCGCGCCTCCTGTGAAGGGCATGCAGGAGGCGGGTGGAGCGTGCCCGGCCGCGGAGCCGCGGGCCGCGAAAGGTGAGGAATGAATAAATGCTCCTCCGGCTCGCTTCGATATCCGACCTGAGTGGAAAACGGCCACGTTCCTCTCCAGGAGCGTGGCCGTTCGTACATGGGCCCGGCCGGACTCGAACCGGCGGCCTACTGCTTAGGAGGCAGTCGCTCTATCCACCTGAGCTACGAGCCAAAAATGCCGAATTAGGAAACGGCGTCAGCCCGTTACGACGCGTTACGGAGGCAGCCTCGGGAGCTGCAGTGCCAATGGCGCTCCATGGACCCGCGGTCACCAATAATCGAGACCGTGCATATCGCAATCTAAGGTCGCGTCTCGCACATACCGGGTCGCGGCTACGACGGCATCTGAGACCACCATGCCTACATCCGGCGACTCCTCACTGCCGAGCGCCATCACAAGTGAGCTAGCTAAGACAGCGCCTGCTCCGAGCGTGAATGCGTTCGAGACGGGGTCGACCGCAATCATTTCGGTATCGCGGTCGTTCGCCCATGCGGCGCCGCTGCTCCCGAGCGTAACAACTAGCGTTTGATTCGCCGCAGACGAAATCTGCCGGTATGTAGATCGAAGTTCCGGAGCGGTCACATTCGAATTACCCAGTGACACCTGAACGATGGCCTTCTCAGGTAGCAGGGTTCCGCTTAGCCAGTCCTCGACATCGGACAACTGCGTTACTTGGCCCACGTTCCATACTGAGGCGCCGCTCATGGCAAGCAGAGGGGAGGCCTCCAGGGCAGCCTTACCACTGTCGGATGCTGCCTCAATATCGACATAGAGGACTGTGCGAAGCTGTGGAGAAAGCGACTCGTAAATATCGCGAGTCGCCGTCAAAATATGCGATTTGGATGGGTAGTAGTTCGTTGTCACATAGCTTCGCGTACCTCGGCCCCGATCGACGAATATCATGTCGAGCGGAGCTCCCCTGAACGGTGAAGAATCCGGGTAAATCGTGATCCCGGCTCCCAACTTTGTGCGTATGAGTTGGGATTCGTATACCACTGAGCCGAGGTTGTTCGTTACCAGGTGAACTTGTCCAGGAAATCGCTTTGCACAGAGGTACGCCACAATGGCAGCATCGCAGACAAGAAGGGCGCCGTGGCGATTAGCGAAGACACCCCTGTCTTGAGTCGGCAGATCTGTCACGTCGCCGAAGTAGCCAACACCGGTGGGTCCCAGGCAAATGATCGACGCGGCGGTCACCCCGAGGCCGCCAGGCCGGGCGCAACGAGGATCTGCTTGAGCGCGCCGCGTACTCGCGGCTGGTTGGCGCCACGTAGTCATACTGGGTCTCTGTACTTCGTGGGGGTGAGGGGCTCCTTCGTCTGGCGCCGCGGAGTGTGTCACGCCCAGCGGTAGCGAACGCGAAGCCGATAGTGGTCGGCGTTGCGGTAGCCGAGCCTAGTCGTTTGATCTGCCCTACACAGGGAACGCACGTGCCCGATCATCAACGGCGAGCCGTCATACTGGGCATCGCGCGAAGGCTCGGAATGTGCCCGTCGGCTTCCTCGACGGGCACAATGGGGTCGCGAGGAGCGGGGAGGACTCATGATGAACATGCGTGATGGAGACTCGCGAGAGCTCGCCAAACTCGGCTACGTCCAGCGTCTAGACCGATCGCTCGGTTCGTTTGCCGCGTTTGCGATGTCGTATGGGTTCGTCGCGGTCCTCACCTCCGTGACGGCGCTCTTCTTCTTCGGCTTCGCCGCCGCCGGCCCCGGCTTTGTCTGGGGCTATCCGCTTGCAGCGATCCCAACCGTGCTCGTCTGCCTCTGCCTCGCCGAGCTGGCGGGAGAGATCCCGCTGACGGGCTCGCTCTATCAGTGGACGCGAGCGCTCACACACTCGCGACTCCTGCCCTGGCTCACAGGCTGGTTTTTCATCGCGGCCTTGCTGACCGTCATGCCGGTCATCGGCCCGACGCTGCAAGCGGTGCTGACGCCAGTCTTCAACGGGCTCCAGCTCGTGGGCGGAAGCGCGGACATCGGAACCTCGACCACCAAGGGCGGTGCACTCAACGCGGTGATCCTCGGAGTCGTGGGTCTTGTGTTCACGACAATCGTGAACATCCTCGGCGTCAGGTGGGCGGCGCGCGTCGCGGGAGCGGTCGTGATCATCGAACTAATCGCCTGCTGCGTCATTGTCGTGGGATTCGCCTTCAACATACATCGCGGCCCCGGAGTGATCTTCGAGTCGCAAGGAACGGGAGCCGGTTACACAACGGGATACTCCGGAGCGCTCCTCGTCGCGCTCATGGCGGGCGGCTACAGCTACTTCGGCTTCGAGAGCGCAGCGACCCTCGCCGAGGAGGTGCGCAACCCTCGTGCGGTCGGACCCAAGACGCTGATCCGTGCGCTCGGGCTGGTGATCGTCTCCGCGATCTTGCTCGCAACGTTCGCCCTCATGGCCGTGCCCAACATCGAGGCGCCCGAGCTTGCAACCATCGGCATGCCGTACATCATCCAGTCCACGCTCGGGGAGACCGTCGGCGACATGGTCCTCCTCGGCGTCGGGATCGCGGTGCTCGGGGCGATCACCGCCCTACAGGCGACCGCCGGCCGCGTCATCTTCGCCATGGCGCGCAACGATCGCCTGCCGTTCAGTTCGATCCTCTCGCGCGTCTCGCCAAAATGGAAGACGCCGATCGCGCCCCTCGTGGTGCTCGGCGTCGGCGGTTGCGCGCTGCTGTTCCTGAATTACGGCAACACGCGGATCTTCTCGACCATCGCCGCAGTTGGCATCGTCCTCTACTACATCACCTACCTGTTCGTCGTCGCGCCGATGCTCATGGCACGCCTGCGAGGCCAATGGCCGCCCGCCCGCCAAGGTCCGTACTTCTCGCTCGGACGCTGGGGCTTCGCGGTGAACCTGGGCGCCGTTGTCGGCACCTTGGCGCTGATAATCGATATCGCCTGGCCCCGGGCGTTCGTGTACGGCACGGACCACTGGTATCTCCAGTGGGGCTCGGTGACCGTCCCGGCGCTGCTTCTCTTGGTCGGCCTCCCCTACTACGCGGTCGTCATCCGCCATCGCGACGACGCCCCGCGGCTCGAGCACTCGGCGGCGGTCGACTCGACGCAAGCCGCCAACGAACCCGGACCGGCGGCCACGCCGATCGCCAACGACAGCTGAGGGCGAAGTGCTCTTCTGGCCTTTCCTGGAACTCAGAATCCGGGGCGAGTTCCAAGCCCATGAATCGAAGCGCCTGCGCCTGGGAGTCGTTCATCGCGCCTCGACTGGACGGGTTGTTCGCGGAAAGCAGCCCGGGTGGTAATCTACGCGGAGTTTCAGTTGGATGGCGAGGCCAAGTCCCATGTCGGCGGAGAAGGTTGCAGCGGAGGGCCGAGCGCTTGGCGTTTCACATCGTCCTCTCCCTGAATTCCGAGATCAATCGGCGTTGCAGCGCGCCCCCCGCACAGTTGTCGTCCCATCGGCATGCCCCCGCGTGGGCTGGAAAATCGACGCCGTACCTGATAGATTATGGCGATAGGAAATTCGACCTCGTAGCTCAGGTGGATAGAGCGACTGCCTCCTAAGCAGTAGGTCGCCGGTTCGAGTCCGGCCGGGGTCATTACGAACAGCCGCCGTCCAGATTGGATGGCGGCTGTTCTGCGTTTTCTGAAAGCAGTTATTTTGGCCCTCCGGAGAACCCGTTCCGGCGCGCCCGCATCACCGAAAGATCAGCGCTTCAACCAAGCCGGCAGCATCCGCCGCCGCTTGGCGATAGACGTCTGCCCGACCTGTTAGGAGCGGAATCACCTCAGCGTGGTCGGGCCAATTGGACGCCTCTTCACGTACCAACAGGTCGAGGCAGGCGGCCACGGCGGCCGCGTCCCCGGGCGGCACGAATGTCGAGATCGCGCGGAAAAGCGCAACGCCGCACTGTTCGAGGCGCGGGCTGTTCCGCAGCCGGGCGGCCAAGTCGAACGACAGAGCCGCCCACCGCGCCGTTGTGGCGCAGTCCGCGGCCCAGACCCGCGTAGCCACTCCTTCGTCAGCCAACTCGCGAGCGATGTCGGTCAGGCGATCGCAGGTCAATGCGTAGCGGCCCGACTCCTTCGGAAGCGGCACGCGGTTGCCCACGCGGCGCTCGATGGCCAGAGCGCTCGCGGCGATCTCCGCGGGTGCCACCCGGCCGGATCGGGTGGCCCACGCTGCCCCGGGAATGCTGATCAGTTCACTCAGCGTACCTAGCTGTCCAGGCATCACGCAACTCCAGTTCATCCGCTTGCATGGCTGTGATCGAGAGATGGAGTTCCGCCTCGGATTTCAATTGCAAGAGCGTGAAACCTACGACCACGCTCTGCGCGCCCGCCCGATCCACGCACTCGCGCAGGGTACTCTCCGACGAATCGGTACCCAGTACATCGAGCGGAAACGCGAACACCACCGGCGCGTCCGGCTCAGCCGCAATCTTCGCGGCAACGGCCGCCATTGCCCGTTGGGCCGTCCCTTCCAGCACGGGATATAGGTCAAACGGGTTGCCTGCCCGCAGCAATACGGAAGTGAGCATGTCGGGACCGCTCAGGTAGATTGGCTCGGAAGACTTCAGGCCGCGGTCGTCTGGCCCTGGGGTTATCGTCGCCCCCGCACGTGCGCCCTCTTCGCGGCCGCACAGCCGGCCGAGCGCGTGCTCCTCTAGCATGAGGGCCGACAGGTGCAGCAGCAGATGCATGTAGGCCATAGACTGGCGAACAGGATCCGGGCAGCGGCGGAAAACCCAGCCGAGCGGTACGCCCCGCCGCCACATCGATCGAACTTGGCGGGCACTCCACGTTCCGCGGTGCACATGGAAGCACACGTGCTCGGGAGGGATGGACCCCAGGGACTCCAGCAGCGCTTCGGGGAGGTCGGTCAGCTTCAGGTAGAGGCGCAAGGCCAACTCGTGCGGGAGGTCTTCCCGATGGCCGGACAGGCGCTCACCGAGTTCGCGCTCCAAGTACAGGCGCAGGTCCCAGGGGACCCCCCCGTCGAAGCGAATCTCCATCCTCCGTGCCGTTTGCCAGGCCTGCGACGCCAGCACGAGGAAAAGGATCCGAGTGGGCTCGAAGGCCTCGTAGGCAGGATGCTCGCCGGCGAAGTAGGCGCGCACTTCCAACCGGCGGGCCGCCCGGTCATAACGGTGGGTGGCGACACCCAGAACGACGTCCTTTACCGCGTAGCGGAACGTGGACCAGTCGTCCCGCTGGGGAAGGTGTGCGCCCTCGGCCAAGTTCCAGGGCGAGGTATGGACCGCGTCGCGGTAGACGACGTGGGGATCGGCAACCACCATGGGCGGGTCCTCGGCGTCGCGCTTCATATCTGCCCCCAGACGCTCCCGAGGTCAGGCTCTTCCTCGTTCACGAAGTAGATTGGCCGAATGTAAAGCGGGGAGACCTCGTCCGTGCCCGCCCGGTCCATGAAGTGCTCCGTCACGGCGCGGTAGAGTCCCACGACGAGAGGCTCCAGCCCTGTCTGGTACACGTTGATGCAGCCGCCCGCGGCCAGCGCGGGTGACGCCAGGATCTCGCGCATCCTGCTGGCGGCGAGATTCTCGACCGCCCCTTGGATGAGCCCGCGCGTCTCGCGGTGGCGGATCAGGTACAGGTCCACCTTGGAATCGTAATCGAGGTGGCGGAAGCTCAGCGTTCCCAGCTCGAGCCGGGGCAGCCACGCGGCGGGTTCGGGCACCGGCCAGAGGTGCCGCACCGGGAACGGGCGTCCCCGGGTATTGTCGGCATAGCGTATGAGCAGCTCACCGGGTTCCGGCTGTTCCGGGGAGCCGTAAGCGACGCGGTGAAGCGCTTCGGTGAGCTCGCGGTGCGGCGGGACGGAGGCGTCGAATGGCTGGCTCTGCCGGATGCTCTGCTCCATCTCGTGAACCAGCGCGGTCAACCGCACATCGAAATCAGGTGAACGGAACTTTAAGGAGGATGGGCGGTTGCTCTGCTTCATGGCACAACCGTGCCCGTCAGCCACCCGCTGGCTGATTTGAAGCGGTCGATGCGTGCCTGCACCCATGCACCCTCCTGCAGGCCCTCGTCCGTGAGCTCGATCCGATACTTGCCTTCGACGGCCCCGATGCAGAGGGGCCAGTCTCCCGAACGGACCAGCACCACGCGTACTGGCACCACCGCGCCTTCGGCGAACTCACCAAGCATCGTCTCGGCTCGCCACACGCTTCCGCTGACTTCAGCGCGGTGCTCCTGCATGCGCGTAACGAGCACGTCGAGCGAAGAACCCGGCTCGAAGCTTCGCGCCCGCCGCAAGGTGCCCGCGTCGTTCAGCCCGAGCTCATCCTCCGGGATGTAGATCCGCTGGTCGCCCGCACGGGCGATGAGCGAACCTTCGTTCAACGAAGAGTCCACCACCACGTTTACGCGGCTACCGTTGCCGTGAAAGCTCGCGAAGCGGGCGTATGCCTCCGGCGCTCTCAGGTCGACATCGTACCCCAGCGCCACCCCGCCGGCGAACGGCTTCCCCTCCGCCCGTGCGCGCTCCAGATCGTCCCTGTCGCCGCGGCGCAGGCGGGCGCGGACCTTCCCCTTCAGCCTGCCGCCCACCTCGACGTTCTGCTCCGGCCATCCCCCGCGGGAGACGAGCGCCACGTACCCACCGAGCCGGACCCAAGCTCCGAACTGATCAATGCGTTCGACGGAGACCGTCTGTACGGTGCGGTTCTGGTCCGAGGGTACCGAGAGGACCTCAGCCAGCAGCGCCTCTGCTCGGGAGACGCGGACAATGCTTTCCGTCTCTTCGACCCGTACAGTGAACCGGTCTCCGGGCTCGAAGCGAAGCCCAAACTCGGCGCGGAACGGCGCGTTGCCACAGAAGTCCGCGGGGAGCATCGGGATAGCAGCGCCGGTTTCCACGTCCTCCACGAGAAAGCACGGCAGCCGCCCCGCGGGGTCCTCCAACACGCGCCGGAGCACCACCTGGGTAAAGACGCCCGGCCGATAACGGGCGCGGAACCGCGCCAGCGCCTGGGCCGTGTCGGTGCGCGCGAGCACGGGCACCGCTCCCTCGTAGCGATCCACCGATGCGGTGAACTTCGCGCCCGGCTCCAGCCCGGCGGCTTGGTCCAGCGGAAGCAAGGCGTCTACTGCCAGCTCCGTCGTGCCCGGGAACAGCTCCGGGTTGGGGGCCACGACCACAAGCCGGCAACGCATCCACGAGGTCGTGGCTTCGGCCAGCATCGCGTCGACCCGCGTGCCCACGGGAAGCACGAGCGAGAGCAGGAGCCGGAGCCGGGTAGCAGCATGCCGTTCTGGCGGCCGCCCTCGGGAAAGCGCTGAGAAGCGGAGGGCGCGGTCAACCATCTGGCCGGACTTTGGGGACCCCTCCGGCTCAATCCACGCTGGATCGACGCGGACCACGTTCATCCCCAGCACCGCGGTGCGGGCCGGGCGGAGGAAGTTTCCCCTCCGCTGGCAGATCAAGCAGCACGGCGACGGGTTTTGCGCCGCTACTGAGGTGGGGATGATCTCCGCCAGCGCTTCGTCGTCGGACTCGCCGGGGCGGCGCCGGAGCCGGCGATAGATCCCCGCGCGCGAGCCCGAGACCTCGCCAAGTGCAAAGACATCGTCTCCTTCCACGAGCCCGGCGGGCTCCCGCCCCGGGCCGTCTTCGGCCTGCCTTGAGACATGCAGCGCGTGGGGGAGGGCGCACGCGAGGAGCGCACGGAGCGCGTCGAGCTTTTCGATCTGCGGCTGGCGCTCCTCGGCCTTGCGGTCGTCCGCGAGGCTGCGGACGAGCCGGTCACGCTGCTCCACTATGGTGTCCCGGAACGCACGCGCGTCGATTCCGGTTCGCTCGCACCAGGCCGCGCGCTCGGCGCCTTCGGTCGAGATCCATCCCATCCACAGCTTCACGAACAGGTCCAGATCGTCCTCGCATCCCGCGAACAGCGCGAGCCGACGGACCCGGATGCTCCACTGCAGCTCGCGGCGCCCTGCGGCGTCCTCGATCCCGTCGACGAGGTCGTCCTCGCGCCGGAGAAGGGTCTGGGTCCCGTGGTCCAGCTTCAGGAAGGGGACGAGCGTCGCCACCTCGACGCCCATGGCGTATCGGTCGCCAAGGGCGAAGGCGGCGGCCAGGTCCATCCCGCTCTGCGCCCCCCGCAACTCCAGCCCAAACTCCGTCAGATCCCCGTCCTTGTCCAGAATTCCGCGAGCCTGCAGCGCACGGAGGGCGGTCTCTTGCTCACGGCGGAAGCGCGCCCGGTCCGTCTCCTCCTCCAGCGGGATCCAGGGAAACGCCTGCAGGTCGGGTACCCCCGCCGCCGCGACGGTCAGAAGCACCTCCTCCATCGACGCCCGGGCGACGCCCGGAGCCGTGAAGGGTGGGAACCGGGACTCGAACTGATCGCGGGTATACAGCAGCCATGCATCGCCCGGTGCGAGTCGCCCGGCCCGCCCCCAGCGCTGCCTGCACCCTGCCTGGGAGTGCCACAGCGTCCGCAGCTCGGCAACCCGTCCCACGGGGTTCCACGTCGATTGCTTGATATAGCCCGAATCGATCACGTGCCGGACGCCCTCCACTGTGAGCGACGTCTCCGCCACGTTGGTGGAGACGATGACGCGCCGGCGCTGCAGGTCGTGGGGGCTTTCGGGGGCGATGGCGCGCTGCTGCTCCGTCGGCGGCCGGTTGGCGTAGAGCGGAAGGCACAGCAGGTTCGGCAGGCCGAGCGCGCGGATGCGAGACACCGTCAGGTCGATCTCGGCCGTGCCCGGAAGGAAGACGAGGATGTGCCCATCCTCGGGGTCGCCGCGTGCTCCATGACCCGCGGGACCCCACAGCTGGCGCACCAGCTCGGCGATCGTCGCGGGGAGAGCGTTCGAGTCGGGGAGCTGCCCTTCGTTCAGCGGCTGCCACCAGTCTTCCTCGCCCCAGAAATGCGGTTCGACGGGGAAAAGGCGACTCTTTGAATACACGTAGCCAACGCGCTCCGGCCCCCCGTAGAAGGTCATGAAGCTTTGATAATCGATCGTCGCGCTCGCGATGATGAGGCGGAGGTGCGGATAGAGCGCCAGCTGGTCCTTCATGAGGCCGAGGATCACGTCGATGTTGACGCTCCGCTCGTGCGCCTCGTCGATCATCACGACACTGTAGTTTCCGATGCGCCCCGATACAATGTCGTTGATGAGCTTCCCGTCGGTCATGAACAGGAGGCGCGTCCGGCGGTCGTACTTATCCTCGCGGGAGTGGGTGTATCCCACCTCCGCGCCCGGTCCGTAGCTGGACCCGTTGAGCTGGGCGACGAAGGACGGAATAGCTTCCGTGGCCAGGATGCGCGGCTGGGTGACGACGATCGGCCCCCGTCGCGACCAGGCGGAGCGGAGCAGCAGGTGCGGCACGTGCGTCGACTTTCCAGATCCGGTCTCTCCGACGAGCACGAGCACCTGGTGGCGCTCAAGCGCGGCCAGGATCTCGTCGTCCATCGCAGCGATTGGAAACTCTCGCTGCACGATCGGCCGAGTGCGCTTCTTCAGCGGGCGCGCATCCCGGCTGAACCGGCCCAGCCCCCCCGGCCCCAGGTTCACCGTACCGTCGGCCTTCGGTCGCGCCAGCGCCTCCCTGCCCCATGCCGATTCGCGCGCGTCGGGATGGTGCATGGCGATGCGGCCGTACGACCGCGCGTGACGCACCCGGTGGTCGGGGCAGTACTCGGGGTCGGAAAACCCCACCATGCGGTCGAGTGCGAGCGATGGAGCCGACACTACGAACGGTGCTTTGCAGCCGGCTTGCTTGCAGATGCGCACGTATTCGCCGAGAGCCGCCTCAGCCATGGTGCACCAGGTGGGGATGGGGCTCGAACCGATTGGGCAGCACCAGGCGGGTCGTACCCGTGGACTGTCCCACCGCGTCGTACGACGCCAGGTGAGAGCGCTGCTCGACGTCCATGAACCCGGGAGGCCGCACCCACACCGACCCCACGCGCTCGGAGTTCGCGTTATAGGTGACCAGGTGTGGGGGAGGATCCAGGAGTCCGAACACCGTGTCCAAAAGGCCGGGAGACTTGATGTAGGATTTGCCGACCTGCTCGCCGCGCTCGTCGCTGTGGACGAAGTGCGGCCTCGACTCCAGCCACCCCGGCCCCACCACGCGCGTTCTCCCCACCACCTCGCCTGCCGCGCTGCGGTGCACGTAGTGGGCGCGGGTGTGGCGCTCCACGGGCATCTGGATCCAGGTCGAGGCCACCTCGATCCCTGCCGCCCGGAACGCCTCGATGCTGACCAGCGGAAGCAGGTCCACGGCCGGCATATGCGCGAGGCAGCCCACGCCGCTCCGCGTGGCGGCATGGCCGGTGGCGTCCGTCCAGCGCAGCGGATTCCCGTGACCGTAGAGGTACGGATTAGGGTCGTCCGCAATGCCGTCCGGATCCGGCTGCGCAAACCGGGCGAGCCCGGGCAGGTACACCCGCGCGCGGTTGTCGTACACACCGGCGGCCCGCAGCCGCCCCTCGTAGCCGAGCGGAAGTGGGAGCACTGCGTCTGCGACGCCCCAGGGGTCGTATCCTACGGTCGGGGAAAGGCCCTCGATCCCCACGATGGAACCCCTGGGATCGGTCCAGACGGCCCGCGTGCGGCCTCCGACGGAGCAGGCCAGAACCACCTCGTCGAACCAGAACGCCTGCACCTCGCCAGGGAAGCACACGGGACGTCCGAGGCACCACCCCACGCGCTCCCTGTGCCCCTCGCGGGTCCAGGCAGTTAGCGATCCGTCCGTGCCGCAGCGGACGTCAGTGAGGTGGCCAATCTCCCGCGGGTGACCCCCGGCGTCGTAGGCGGCGCGGAAGGTCCCGGCGCGCACCAGCCGGCCGCCAGCGTCGTACTCCACCCCCTGCGTCCGCCCGTCCGCGCCGGTCCACTCCCGGATGCGGTCCAGCTCGTCGACCGTCCACCGCGCCACCACCCCGCCATGCTCCCGGGCCTCCAGCAGGTTGCCGCGGCCATCCCACGTCCACCCCCAGACCTCGCGTCCCGCCCCGTCCTCGACCGCCACCAGACGGTCGGCCGCGTCGTACCGGTACACGAGTTCGCTCTTCCGGGCCGGGGTCTCGCGGAGCTCCCTGCCGAGCCGCCCGAGCGCGTCCCACGCGTACGTCCACTGCCACCGGCGCCCGCCGCCCTCCTGCGACCAGGAGACGATCCCCTCGCGCCGGTGCTCCGTAACGCTGCTGCTCCCGTCGTCCCAGCGGACCTCGTGGCGATGGGCCTCGCGGCGAATCTCCACCATGCGGCCGGGAAGCTCCACGCGGCTGACGTCGCCGGCCTCGCCCGTGTCGATACGCATCCACCACCGGTCGGTCCGTGCCTCGCGCAATTGGTTGCCGCTTCCCCACTCCAGGCGCACCTGGAACGGCACGCCGTCGATCTCCTGGTGGTGCAGGACAGGGCGGCCCGCCGCATCGCGCTCCCAGCGCTCCATCCACCCCGGCGAGGTCACAGAGGCGAGCTGGCCGTCCGCGCCATAAGCATATTGCCGGTCGAGCGTTCCGTCCGAGCTGTGCCAGCGCACCAGCCGCCCTTCCTCGTCGCGCTCGTAGGTCAGCTCCACCTCTCCGCGCCGCCGGGCGACGAGCGCGCCGGACGAATCGACCCGGATGGTGGTGGGCGTGCCATCCGCCTCCCTCTCGACCCGCTCCCCGAGGTGGTCCAGCCACTCCCAGCGGCGGCGCGTGGTCGGCGATGCGGCTTCGCCGGACCGCAGTTCCAGAGGCCGGCCGAGCGCGTCCCGATGCCACTCCACCTGGAGGTGCGGAGCGGGCCCGAGCTCGCTCAATTGCGGCTCGCCGGCCGACTGCTCGTGCCAGGTACCGTCGGGGGCGAGCTTCCTCACCTTCAGCTCGGAGTAGTCCCACGTCGTCACCGCGCCGTCGCGGGTCAATCTCACCGTGCGGCCCAGGAGGTCCCGCTCGGTCTCTACCCTGCGTTCGAGGTCGTCGACCGCGGTGACGCCGTTCGGCCCCTCGTCCGTGCGGAGAGTGCCGTCGGGACCGGACTGCTCGATGATGGCCCCGTCGCGGTCGTAGACGAAGGTGGTGGGCGGCGTTCCGGGGCCGTCGATTCGGGTCGTGCGCCCGCAGCCGTCGTACTGGTAGCGCGTCCGCCCGCCGGTCGCGTCTTCCCGGCCCACGCAGCGTCCGGCGTCGTCGTACTCGCGCCGCTCCAGCACGGTACGGGGACCGCCGGGCGCGGCGGACGGATCGAGGCGCGAGAGGGTAAGCAGGTTTCCCCGTGGGTCCCAGTCGAACGCGCGCGCCTCGCCGCCGCGAGCCTCCCAGGCAAGATTCCCGTCCGCATCGTAGCCGTAGCGCTCGGTTCGCCCGCGAGGCGGCGCGTCCGGTGCGGAGCGAACCTCCGTCACGCGCCGAACGAGCCGCCCGGCCGCATCGTATGCCCGGTGCTCCACGGAGGGAAACCCAGGGCTCCGCACACCCACGTGCGACTCCTGGCGGACCACCAGCGTCCCGGTCGGATCGTAGACGCTCGTCTCGCTCTGGAGCGGCCCATCGCTGCTCCCCTCCACGCTCAGCACCACGTTGCCGACGTCGTCCCGCGCCCACTCCCACCAGCGCTCAAGCGTGCCCCCACTCCAGCGCTCGCGCCGCAGCGGGAGGCCGGAGCGATCGTCGAACGTCGTTCGCAGCTCCCCTCCATCCGGGAACTCCACCCGGCCCGGATGGCCGAACGGGGTGTACTCCGAGTAGCGCGTCACATCGCCGTTTGCGTCACGCCGGAGTGGAGCATTCCCGGCGTCGTCGTACGCCTCCACGATGTCTGTCGGAACGAACTGCAGGAAGTCCGAACGCTGGGCCGCAGCCCGTGAGGCGAGCTCGGCGCCCCGCTCGAACCAGGCTTCGTCGGCGAAGCGGACGTGCTCGACACGACGGCCGGCCGTTAGGGTCGCCAGGAGGTTGCGCCGCGCGTCGTATACGAACTCGGTAACGCGTCCTTCTGGCGTGCGGATCCGCACCGTGTTCCCGGCCTTGTCGTAGGCATGGACCGTCGTCCATCCCTCTGGGTCGGTCACCGCCGTCATTCGGGTGAACTGGTTGTACGCGAACCGCGTCTCTCCCCCAACCGCGTCGACCTGGAGGGCGACCCGATACTCGGACGTGTACACGTTCGTGACCAGTGCCACCTCCCGTTCCCCGGGCGCGGCGGGCGCGAACACGTGCCGCATGCCGGTGATCTCCCGCGACTCCCGGCGGGGCGTGCTGACATCCGACTTCGGGTCGACGTCGAGGACCGTCACCACGTGCTTGTCGCTGGCGTACGCGTAGCGTTGCGTGATGCCGGAAGGACGGGTCACCGCAACCAGCCGGCCCTCCGCGTCGTAGTCGTAGCCCCAGCGCCCAGCCGGGGTCGAGATCGCGACGATCCGCCCATCCCCCCAATCGAAGAGCAGCGCGCCGGTCGCGCCTTCCACGCGTTCGAGGCGGTCGGCGGCGTGGTAGAGGGTGAGCACGCTGTCCCGGCGCGAGCCCGGGCGGTAGAGGAGGGTGAGGCGCCCGTCTGTATCGAAGTCAGCGCCAAGGCCATCCAGTTGCCGGAGCGTCCACCCCGTCGGCGTGGAGGCGAGCCGCATTCCCTGCGCTCCCTCGGGAGCCCGGAGCGTCCCGTCGACACACCTGAATTCAAGCCGCGTGTGACGGTCGTCCACGTAGACCACATCCTCGATGCCCTCCTTCCGCTCGATCCGCAGGGCGAACGAGTGTGTCCATCCAGGTCCCAGGTCTCCGGCCGGCTCGAAAGCATGCGCCTGGCTGTCGTACGCGCGCGTGAAGACCAGCGGCAGCCGCTGACACGGCACCGCGAAGTCGGTCTCCACCAGCGTAAAGGCACCGGTGACCACGTTCACGGGGTCGCCGGTGTGTTCCTGGTTATGCTGCGATCGGTGCATTTCCCACGCGCAGCAGGCACCGAGGTCGGAAAGGTCGGCTTCTTTGGTGCAGCCCATGCTCAGCTCCGCCGCACGATGGTGGCAGGAAGGCGACCGCTGCAGGAACAGCGGGTGAGATGCCTGCCCTCACACCAGGGGCAGGGTACCCTACCACTGTCGCAACCGCACACAAAACCGCCGCGTCCGTGACAGCTCGCGCACTTCCAGAAACCGCTCCCGTTACAGGTCCTGCAAGCGCCGCCTGAGCGCGTTCCGGTGCCGCCGCAGTGGCCACAGGGGGCCTTCCCACCGCTGCACTGCGTGCAGAGGATGTGTCGGGCGCCGCCACAGCGGGAACACGTGACCTTCCCCTCGGTGCCGCAGGCGCTGCAGGGCTGATAGCCAACGCCCATGCAGCCCCCACACCCCCCGGTCAACTCGAAATCGAGCTCCTGCGTATAGACGACTTTCCCATCCTTCTCGACGAAAGAAACCAGGGCTCCAGCCTCGGCTGACCGCACCTGGCCGAACCCGTCGTAGGCGCGGGCTAGTACGCAGCGCTTGGGCTCTTGTGCGGTAGGAGCAGCTAGGGCGACACCCCATGCTTGGGGGTTCGCCGCGCGCCAACCCGCGATGATCGCAGACGCCTCAGCGTCGGAGACCGCGTCGTCCTCGAGCGTGAAGGGCGAGCCGGTACCGCTCGTGCTTGGCGCCACATATACGACCTCTGCGGGATTCCCGGCACCGGGCCGCACCCAGGACTGCCCTCCTCGGGTCAAGATCTCGTGGCGCTCGCCGCCGGAGGCTCCCTTCACGGTGAAGGTGCGGGCGCGAATCCCATAGTCGAGAGACGTGCGGCTGCGGAAGTCCTTCAGCACGCAGCGTCGGATTGCGGGCGGGATCACGCTGCCCCACAACATCAGCGGCCGCTTCTCGTCGTTCTCGGGATGCCAGATGCACGTGCCGCCCAGCTGCTGCCGTTCCGGGAGGTACGAATGGAGCCGGTGCCGCCCTGACGCGGTGACGATCCGGTAGCTGGGCGACCTTCCCTGCACGAACGCGGCGATCATCCCGATGTCGCCTCCGTCGACGCCGAGCGCCGCCTGGGCGATGGGCTCGCCGAGGTCCGTCCGCCCGGTGAGGACGTACAGCAGGAGCATCTCGCATGGCCGCCCGGCGGCGTACGCGGCGACCACCGACGAGCCAGCGCGAATGGCGTCCGCGGCGTCGCGGTTCAACAGGTCCCCCTCGTCGAATGGCACGAGCCGGGGCCGGGGCTCGCCGCGGAGCAGGACGAACCCGGTGTGCCGGAACCCCGCGGCCCGGCGCAGGGGCCGCTGGATAACCACGCCCGTCCCCAGCGCACGGCCTGGGAGCGCCCCGTGCGCGGCAAGCCGCGCCAGCGGCTCGCGGATTTCGTCGAGCGTTCGAACCTGCTCGTCGGAAAACTCCAGGAGCGCGTCGGGAATCGGGGGGACCAGGCATGCAGTCGCCAGCGCGGCCAGCGGGAAGCGCGCGCAGTTGCGCAGGGCCATCTCGGCGGCCGCGGCATCCAGAGCGGTCGCGCCCTCGCGGGCACGCAGCAGAAAGCGGACTCCCGCGAAGTCTCCGCTCCGCGCCAGGAGCAGCGCGGAATGCAGCTGCAGCTCACCTCCTGCTTTATCATCGTTCAGTAATTGATGCGCGGCCGCGGCGACTTCTCCGTTTCGAGCGTGTGCGTACAAGGCGCCCAGGCGGACGTGCGTGGGAAGTTTGTCGCTGCACGGGTCCGCCTCCCGCAGGAAGGCGGTGACGCTGCCGCCGTGTCGGTCGGACCCTGTCGTGAGCATCTAGCGCGTCCGGAAGGGCGCGATGTGGGAGTGGAGCCCGGTACCCGCGTCCGCGCGGATCCACAGCACCCGGTCCTTCAGGGAGGGGGTCAGCAGCGCCCAGAACGGCCGCACGGCACGCAACGCGCACACGCGGCCCGCGCCCTCGCTGCGAACGTAGATGCGGAGATGGCGCTGCTGCCCGAGCATCTGCTCCAGCAGCTCGCCGTGCTCCACCGGCAGGCGGTAGCGCACACCCCGAAGCCAGGCGAGGTAGTCGGCATGGCTCGCCGGCGGGGCGAGTTTCACACAGCGCTGGCAGAGCGGCCCGGGGACTCCGAACTCCTCAGTGTACGCTCCGGTCAGGCTCATTCCCTTGCCGCACCGGGTGCAGTAGGAAAGATGGCAGCCGGCGCACACCGAGTTGTCCGCAGCACACCCTCCCTGGCCGCACGACTCGCGGCCGCACCCACGGCAGACCTTCAGCGCATGCGTGGAGCCGTAGCTGCGGGTTCCGCACACCCCGCAGGTGCGCTGGTGAGCGCCGCAGGTTCCACCCCCGCACACCACGCAACGTGTGAGCGGGCGACGATGGACGTTCGCGTCCGCCGCGCAGTGCCGGCACTCGGCCCGGTCGCGCTCGCAGAGGAGGGTGCCGTCGGCGGCCAGCACCAGGTGAGTGACGCAGTGGAAGTCGCGGCAGGCCGCGCACGTCTCGCCGTGCGCGCTGCATACGCCTTCCCCGCACGAGGCACACTCCTCCAGGTCGGCGGCGACCCAGGCAACCCCCGGCGGGCAACCGGTGCAGTTCCGCGCACACCTCGGGCAGACGCGGCTGGAGGGACGGCCGTGGGCGGGCGCACTGTGGCTGTCGCACGCCGATGCGCCGCAGCCGGCGCAGGCACCCATGTGGTCGCCGCACAGCAGCTCCCCCCCGATGGCGCAGGTGCTGATGTGCACCTCGCACCCCACCTCGCCGCACGCGGAGCAGGCGCCCCGGGCAACGGTGCACACGCAGTGCACGTGCTGGCCAGGAATGCATGCCGCATACACCGAGGGATCGCCACACCGGGCACACGCCGGCCGATTCAGGCCGTCGATCGGCGACCAATGGAACTCGGTAGACACCAGGTTGCGCGTCCGCCCCGGCACCCTGAGCGTCCAGCCGAGGCTCGGGAACCAGGCACACATCACCTCCCGGAGCGATAGCCGAGCGGTGCAGCGGTACTTGGAGACGAGACCGTCCAGCTCGCTGCGTGCCCACTCGTCGACCTGTTCGCGCGCCGACGCGTCGTTTCCGTGCCCGGTCTCCAGCCTGGCAAGCTCGGCAACCAGGTGCCGCTGTATCCGGGAGCGATCCGCCTCCATCCGGGCCTCGATCTCGGCCCCAAACACAGCCAGGTCTTGGCGGACGCGCTCAAGCGCCAGGCGTTCACCCGCCTCCAGGGCCGCCCGGAGCGAGATGTCGCCCTCCTCAGGGCGGCCGTCGCGCAACCCGTCGAGCGGAACTCGTCCCAGCAGTCCCGGAATCTCCGCCCCGGTCTGAGCATCGACGGCCAGCCGCAGCCGGGATTGGATCGGCAGGTCCGTGCTGTACGTTACGTCCCATGTCAGAATCGCCACGGGGCGCCATCGGATCGTGACAGCCACCTTTGCTCCCACGATGCGGAACCCCATCCCCGGGATGGAGATCCGCCCGTCCGTCCCGTGCGTAAGCGGAGGAAGCCAGGCCTGGACCATCCGCAGGTCACCGTCACGGTTCAGGCGGTTGAGGATGAAGTGGTCGAGAAGCGGGTGCTCGGCCGTGATCAGCTCGGCTCCCACGTTGTGCTTTAGTTCGGACGACTCGCAGACCACGGTGATGTCGCCAAGCGAAACCGGACGGTCGGGGATGCCCAGGTGTGCGCCGGCGTCTGCGGCAACTCGCCACACGCCGGGCGCCACCTCGTGCGGGGTGATGCCCACGGAGTGGCGTAGCCAGTCGAGCACGATGGCTTCAACGGCGGTGGGGGCAGACTGGCTCATTCGTCGTAGTACTCGCCGGAGTCCGCGAACAGCGTGTTGAGTACCCGGGCGTCTCCTTCCTCGGCTCGGCGCCCCGCCTCGTCGATCGCGCGGTCGCAATGCGCCCGCGCGGTGACGGTGTCCCCCGCCTCGGTGTCCAGCGATACATCGAGAAAGATGTCTCCGAACCACTGCTGCGGGTCCTCGCCCTTCTCCAAGTTGCCGAGGATCGCCTGCAGAGGGCCGACCACGGCCTCGAACATCCGGATCTTCTGTTCGAGGATCTCGATGATGTCCTGCTCGATCGTATTCAGCAGTACGAGATTGATGATCTCGACCTCCGCGCTCTTGCTACCGAGCCGCTGGATGCGGCCGATGCGCTGCTCGATCCGCATCGGGTCCCAGGGGAGGTCGTAGTTGACCATGGTGGAGGCGAACTGGAGGTTCAGCCCCTGCTCAGCCTCGCCGGGACAGACGAGCACCGATGGACCCGCGTGGTAGAAGTCCCCGATCACGCGCTCGTTGCTTCCCCGGTCCGCTGCCTCGTCGTACCAGAACGCGGGCACGCCCGCCGCGTCAAGGCGCCGGTAAAGCATTCCCGCGGTCGCGTTGAACTGGGAGAACACCACGACCTTCGAGCCTCGCCGAGTGTCCCGGTTCCCCACGCGGGAGCGGACCTCGGCGATCATCGCTTCCACCTTCGGCTCGACAAGCGCGTCGAGGCGCCGATCGGCGGCGAGACGGCGTAGCCGGTGGAGGAGCTTCCCCTGTCCGCGACGGTCCAGCCGGGTCGCTATCTGGCCGATTCGCTCGTCGAATGCCGCGCGGCCAGAAGTCAGCCGCTCCCCAACTCCCCCACGGTCGAGCAACAGCTGCCGGAGGGGACCGTCCACGGCGTGCTCACGCAGCAGTGCCTGCGCCTCCTGGTAGACCTCCATTCCCTCCACCGGCGGCTGCAGACCGCGGCGACTCGCCCGACGCCGCGGAAATTGATAGTCAAGCGCGACCTGCGACCGAAGGTTGCGGATCATGACTTCCTGAACGATCCGGCGCAGCGTGTCCACGCGCCGCACGCCCAGGTCGCTCCCGTGGTCTTTATACGTGGTGAGGAACTCCTCCCGCGTTCCCACGTGGCCAGGGCGAAGCAGCGTAAGGATATTATGCAGCTCGCCGAGGTCGTCGTGCATCGGCGTTGCCGAGAGCAGCAGGAAGTAGCGCTTACGAAGGCCGCGCACCGTCGCGAGAGCGCGCGCGTTGGCCGGATCGTTCAGGTAGTGGGCTTCATCCACGACCACGAGGTCGAAATTCTGCGTGGCGAGCTCTTCGGCGTGCCACCGTTCCTCGATGGATGCATAGCTGGCGATGAGACGGTCGGAGCGCCACGCCAGGGTAGAGTCGACATCGCGGCCCAGGATCAGCAGTAGTTCGTCGAACTTGTCGAACAGCTCCGCCTGCCACTGGCTCACCAGCGACTGGGGACAGAGGACCAGAATGCGCGTCACCAGGTCGCGGACCAGGAGCTCTTTCATGACGAGGCCCGCCTCGATCGTCTTCCCGAGCCCCACCTCGTCGGCGAGCAGGGCGCGCCCGCGCATCCCGCGGAGCACGCGTAGGGCAGCCTCCCGCTGATAGAACATGGTGTCGACCCGGGGGAGCCGGTCGGCGCAAACCAGGCGGTCGAACCCCGGGTTGCCCTGAATCTCGGAGATCGCCGCGGCCAGTCGCGCGTGGTGGAGTGGAGCGACGCGTTGCTCCTCCCATGCCTTGAGCACCTCGGCCTGGGTCTGGGGTTCCACCGTCAGGGCCGGCAGCTCGCCTCCCGCCGGGCCATGGACGAGGAATCCGCCGCAGCGGACGCAGAAGCGCACCAGAAGCGGGCTGGTGGCGCCGCATTCGCACTGTTGGCCAGGGTGGTGCCCGGGGCGGCCGGCAAGGGCATCGCGGACCCGGAGCAGGTCCAGAGCCCCGTCCGTCCCCGTCATTGCATCGACCAGCTCGTCGGCCTCGGGAAGTACTTCCCGTGCCAGACGCGCCAGCCCCTCGAGGTCGGCCCTAACCGTCCGGGCTTCGGGCGCCAGGTCCATGGCCAGATCTACCAGCCATACGCGTGCGTCGACGATTTCGAACGAAGCGGGGCACACCCGGCCCAGGGCTACGGGGAACGGGGCCTGTGCATGCAGGAACAACAGGAGATCGGCGATGTCGCGCAACCACAGCCACCGCAGCGCCACCGCGGCGCATTCCGCGTTGAAGGCAACACCAGCAGGGAGCTTCAGGGTGACCTCCACCCTTCCGTTCCCGACCTTCACCTGGGCGATGGGTGGCAGTACGATGTGCGGCGGGGGGTCGGTGTGGAAGAACTTCAAGTGCCGTTCGGTGGCCGCATCTGCGGGTCCAACCAATGGCGGCCGTGAGACGACAATGATACCTACACCGCTGACCGAAGCGGGGGGTCCGGGAGGCGCCACCGCAAAAGAATGGCGACAGCGCGTGCATCGTGCGGCTTCGTCTGGATTGGCGTAACTACATCTTGGACAGTTCACTGAACTGGCTTCCTAGTGACGATCGCATTAAATGGCCCGCGACTAACTTACTCTAGGCAACGGCGAAGAACCACTCCCACGCCAATGCGCGACGGTGTGCCCGTGAGGCGCGGTGATTCTTTCATAGGGCCAGCCCGGCGGAGGCAGTCATGGGAAGTGGAGGCCCCAGCAGTCGGGCCAAGCGGTAGGGGGAATGGAAACCCGCTGGGAGGATCATCTGCCGTCCCCGCAGCGTTCCTTTCTCATACCCCGGTTCCTACATCTATCCCGGAATCCCCGCGGCTTCCGACGCTCTCCAGCTACGCTCAAACGCACGAAAAAGCGCCGTCGGCTGCGGAGACTGACGCAGCCGGCGCCGCTAACCTATTTCGTTGGGAATGTGGCGGTTCCGATCAGGAACCCACGATGGTCGCCTCCCACACGCCCGAGTACGTGTCCGGCTTCACGTTCCAGGAGAGCGGCATCGTGATGCTGAGCGTCTCCGTGTAGTCGCCTGCCGGGATGTTCGTCCGCCAAGCGTCGTTGAACTCGGCCATCACCTCCTCCGGGCCGCCGTCCACCGCGAGGCGCAGCGTCCCCACGGCGTACGTCGACCTGACGAGCGCCGCGCCCGAGGGGGAACCGGTAGCTGAGCGAGATCAGGCCGTTGCTGCCGTAGCTCATCGTGAGCGTCGCGGGCCCGGCTCCGGCCGGCCGCCACGTCGGCGGCGGTCGGTGTCGGGATAGTCACGCTGGAACTCGACAGGTTGAGATACGCGTTGATCGGCACCGTGACCGCGACCTCCGCCTGCTGGTCGACGCGGTTCTGCGCGTGCGCGCGCCCGGCGCGAGCGCCAGCAGGGCGGCCGCGGCCGCGAGGAACACCGACTTGTTCACCATCATCCATCTCCTCGAAAGGACGTTGAGTCGGGCAAAGCGCCCATGCGGCATCCGATCATCGGCACCGCGATCCCCCCGGGAACCGCGTGCGGCGGCGTCCCGGGCCGTAGCTCCACCGACTCCGCCACGTTCCCCCGGTTCTCCACGGTGAGCCACACTGTCTCGCCAACCTCGACTCGAATGAAGGCCGGGAGTTCCCGTGCGGAGGGAGAGCGCGTGTCTCTCCGCGACCCGCGTAGCCACAGCCATCCGGCGTCCGCCCACCACCACCTCGGCGAGCGTCTGCAGGCCCGCCGGCGCGGTCGCCGGGAGAACGAACGAAAGGGGCAGCACGGAGTCGGTGGCCTCACCGGTCGCCGGCCCGATCAGCCGGACCCCCGGCTTCGGTTCGACGCGGTACGCCCCGCGATCAACCGGCAATCGCACGGCGACCGTCACGATCCGTCCTTCCGGCCTGCCCGTCTGAGCAGGCGCCGAGGAAGCGCCCGCAACGAGCGCCACCAGGATGAGCGCCAGGGGACGCCGCGGCGCTGACGCACCCCGCGCTGGAGAACGAAAGCTACGAAAACTATCACGAGAGAACCCGCGGCACCCGGAGCGAGTGGATCGCCTCCCATATTACCGCCTCGTGGTCAGGTTCTCGCGTCCAAGCGGGCCCTTCACCCTCACCCGGTGTGGGTACGCGAAACGTTTCCCTTGCGGCTTCGTGCGGTCCGGTGCTTCTTGAGAAGGGTAACAGGATTTGCGCATTCGGGGCGCCGGGGGCAGCGTTCGTAAGCGGTCGAAAACCTACAACTTCGTCGCGCGCGAGCGGATCGCCGGCTTCTCGTCGTCGCCGGCGACTGCCCAGCTTCTGGGCTCGGCTCATCACGAAAGCGCTACTGCCTAACACGTTCGCGAACCGATCGGCGTGGCGTTCATCACGCGCGCGTGCGTCAACGTTGCGAAGCGGACCGTGAGCCATCCCGCAATTCGGGCCGGGGGGTCGAGGAGCCCGTTGCTCGAGCTGCCGGCGTACTGGTCGAGGAGTCTCTGTTGAGCGTTCGCTGAACACTCCCAGGCGCTCCCGACCCCCACTCGGTGACCCCAACCGGCTTGACGGCCCACCGTAGCTCGGTCAGAGCTGCGCATCTGCGCAAGCCTTGGAATCGCTGGGCGTTGCGCCCGCACCGACGGCGCCCGAGGCCGAACCGTTCCCGCGGGTCCACGAGCAGAGGCAATCCCGATACCGGGGACCATGGTCACCCCGCCGCGAACCGCGACCGAGTTGCCGGCGACGTACCTGCGCCGGCTCAACAAGGCGCCAAACCCAGGAACGTGAAAAGCCGAGAACAGGAGAACTCCGAATGGCCGATATCGAATTCGTGATCGAGACGCGAACGGGCAAACAGGCGGCGGGCACGCTGAAGTGGGCCGCGAAATCCCTTTCCGCATCAGCGGTGACCGGTCCGTTCGGAAACGGGGCGCTGCCGACCGGAAGCTATAGCGCGCCGCGCGCCAAGCTTCTCGACAAGCCTGCGAAGAGCAGTTACTGCGACTCGAAGGACCGGTGCTGGATGCAGGTGCTCGAACCGCAGTTCGCGACCACGCGGACGGACTTGGGGATCCACCCCGACGGCGGGGTGGCGGGGACCGAGGGGTGCATCGGATTGACCCAGGCAGACACCAAGGCCTGGTACGATGCCTTCTACGCCGTCTCGGGGAGCGTCACCGTCGAGGTGAAGGAGGGGTCCAAGCTGTTCGTGGCCGCCGAAACGCTACGGCGGCCGGAGCGGATCATCGTCGGGGTGATCGGCTCCGCCACGAAGGAATGGGAGGAGCATGCCGTCGGGCTTGGTGAGTGGATCGCCCGGCAGGGCTTCGACCTGCTGACCGGCGGCGGCCCGGGCGTGATGGCCGCGGTGTGCAGGGGATTCAGCGGCGTTCCGGACCGCCGCGGGGTGTCCTTCGGGATCATCCCCGGCAGGGTCGAGGAGAGCCCGAAGGGGACGAAGCAGGCGACCTGCAAGAAAGGCTACCCGAATCCGTGGGTGGACATCCCGATCTACACCCATCTTCCTGGTGATGACCCGCTGTCGGCAGAGAGCCGCAACCACATCAACGTGCTCACGGCGACGCTGCTGATCGCCCTGCCCGGCGGAACGGGGACGCATGCTGAAGCCAAGCTCGCGCTCGCTTACGGCAGGAAGGTGGTGGCGCTAGGCCAGCCCGAAAGTTGGGATCGGCCCCTCCCCGCTGGTGTTCCGATCCTGGCGGATCTGCCGGCGGTGGCGGAGTACGTGTCCACGTTCGTGACGCACTGACCGGGCGAGGCCGGCCGCCGGCGCGGGCCGCCGCACCCGCAGGAGCGAGTAGAGACAGAGAACCATGTCCCGCTGCTGCGCCGGACATGCTTTCCGTCAACGGTCAACCCCCTGCCCTCCTGGGGCGGTAGCCGGAGGTTCCCCATGGCCGACCAGCGGGTGTTGCGCGTATTCACGAAGAGCGGCGGGCAGTTCGAGGTGGTGCTGCGCGGGGACAAATTCGTCAGGCTTCCGAGGCCGGAGGCCGGCTCGGACGACCTCGAGGGCCTGACCCGCATCCTGGTCTACGACCGCCCGGACGCCGCCGAGCCCGCCTTCGCATTCGACGCCGTTCCCCTCGAAGCGCGGCTTTCCCACGTCCACATCCGCAAGGGAGGCAGGGAGGCCCTCGTCATGTTTGGCGTCCGCTGCGCGCTGCGCGGCGGCGCCCCGCTCGTCATCCTTGAACTGGAGCTGAGGAAGGACTTCCACGCTGCCTTTCTGAAGGTGAGGGATCTGGAGAACACGGGCCCGGAGATCTTCGAGACGGTGCGCCGGCTGCGGGACATCCCGGCGATCTGGGAGCAGTCCACGCGGAGGGTGCCCGGCAGGGCGGGGGCCCCGGTCGAGCCGGCGCTGGGGGTCCGGCTGGAGGACTCCATCCGCGTGTCGCTGGGCCGGCACCCCGGCTCCTCCGAGGGCGCGACGACGCTCTCCCTGCAGTTCGAGCGCGATGTCGAGCTCGACGGCCCCGAGCCGCTGCCGTTCCGCCTCCAGCCCGGAGCGAAGGCGGAGGAGCGCAAGGGCGTGCAGCTTGTCCAGCGCCCGTGCACGGCCGGACCCCTCTCGTCTCGACCCGAGACGGCGTGCGCCTGCGCGCTGGAGTTGCGGGGCCTGCGGGACCGCTGGGTGTTCGAGGCGTGGAACCGGCACGTGGTCCGCCCCTACCTGGAAGGGCTGCACACCGTGCAGTCCGGCCGCCCGATGTCGCTACTCCCCCGCTGGAAGACTGTGCAGGAGGGCGCCGCGCACCGGGAGCCGAAGGACCTGACCGGGAAGGACGCCTGGATGGTGCTGGGACGCCTGGAGGAAGGCTTTCCGCAGGAACCCCGGATAGGACGCGAGGCGCGCACCCGGTGGTCGCTCCAGCCCGCTCGGCAGATCCACACGCTAGCCGACCTCCCCGGCTTCGTCACCCACGAAGGGGCGCCATTCCTGACGCCGCTCCGCCTGAGCGCGCCCGCCCAGGATGCGGAGACCGTCCTGGCGGAGCCCTCCGCCCACTCCATGGAAAGCGTCCGCCTGCTCCGGTTCGCGGCCGCGCGGGTCCCGCCGGCGGCCGGCGCCTCGGTGGAACCACAGACGGTGCGGGTGGGGGCGCTGGACCTCGGGATCGATCCCCTCCCGCAGGCGGACGCGAAGCCCGGCGAATGGCTCGCGACGGTGTCGTTCCGTCCCGGCGGTGCCGCCGAGTTCCGGCGCAGCCTCCCGATCGTGGACCTGACCGCCGTGCTACGCCTGGCCACCGTGGAGCCCGGCGCTCAGGACCCGCTCCCGGGCGAAGAGTTCGTGGCCGAAGACGAGCCGCCGGAACGCGGCGGCGCCGCCTCGGGCTTCCGGCGCCGGCTACCGCTGGTGATCCCTCACACCGCGCTCGAGCCCGAGAAGGCGGATCCGTCCGGCGGCTTCGTCGTGGAGGCGCGCGAGCGCACGCTCGACGCCGCTTCGCAGACCATCACCCTGAACCTGAAGCGTCCCGAGGACGCCGAGACCCCGGAGGGGGCGGACCGGGCCGTGGCGCTGGACCGCATTCTGGTGATCGACACGGAGCCGTTCCTGGTGGCGCGCGTCGAAGTGCCGCCGCTGCTGAGTCCCGACCCGCTCCTGGGCGCCGAGATCGGCAACTGGAGCAACCGCTCGCCTGAGGGGGCCGGGTGGGAGCTGCGGGCGCGGGCCGGCGGCTTCACCCTGGTCCTTCCTCCCCAGGGGGTGGGCGAGGAGATGGAGCGTAGCGAGAACAGCGAGGTCCTCGAGCACCTGCAGGACATCGCTCCGAATGAACCGGCCGACTTCCGCTTCTCGCCGCCGGCCCGCTTCCGGCTGCTCGCCTCGTTCTTCCGGCAGAACTTCGCGGAGGCGCCCTGGAACCTGCGCCGCATCCTGGGCTTCCCCGGGCAGCGCGCCCCCGGCGCGGGCGTGGTGGATCTCTCCTTCGAGCTGCTGTACGGGATGGCCTGCCGCGTGGACGCCCCGTTCCTGCGGCTGGCAGAGCTGGCCGCGCTGCTGGGCGCCCCGGCCGGCCGGCTGCCGCCCTCACCCGCCGACGCCGACCTGCGCGCGGCGGGCAAGCGGAGCGTCGACTGGATCAAACTGTACGGCGACTTTGCGGCGCGGTGGACGGAAACCCTGCGCCTGCAGCGCGCGCGGATCGGGCTGCTGGAGCCGTGGAGCGCCGCGCAACCAGCCGGCCTGGTGCTCCGGGAGGGGGTGGAGTGCCGGCTCCGCGCCACCGCCCAGCTGCGCTTTCCCGGCGACCCGGAGCGCATCGAGAACCCCGCCCTGCGCGACCACGCCACCACGGGGCTGGCGGGAGGCGTAGCCTGGCCGTTCGAGTCCACCAACATCTACAACGCGGTCTGGCGCGTCCCCACCTCGGATGAGGCGGAGGTAGCGCAGCCGCGCTTCTCGGCGCTGGGCGGGTGGGGGTCGCAGAAGGTCAGCTTCGACAACCGGCGCACCACTATTCACGCCAGCGTGGCCATGGGGCGCACCTTCTACCAGGCCACCGAGCGGATCGGCCGCATCGGCGTGTTCTGGAACCGCGCCAAGCACGTGGTCATCTACGAGCGCACGGTGCGCCGGGCAGACCAGTTCAGCGGCGACCAGGACGAGCTGGCTGGACGCCCCGTGCTGCGCAAGGTGCGCGAGTACGTGGAGATCCTGGAGACAGACCGGCGCTACCCCGAGTCGGGCGCGGCGCCCGCGATGCGCGGGTTCGTGCTGGCGTGCTCGTTCCCGCCGCACGCGCGCATCATCAACGTGAACACCCGCTGGGGCCGCGACGTGGGCGACATCGGCTGGGCGGTGCCGCTCTGGGATCCCGCCGAAGCCCGGGCGAAACCCGAGGTCTACCCCCGGCCGGAGGTGCTGCTGGAGGTGGCCGCCGACCCCGAGAGCGGCGCGCCCACGGAGAAGGTGCGCATCGAGGATCCCCACAAGCTCGTCTTCTACACCGACACGCGCGCCGGCACCGACAGCCGCACCGACCTGTGGGAGCCGGTCTGGGGCGTGGACTACCTGGACCTGCTGCAGCAGGTCGAGACGCTCCCGGAAAGCGACGCCTCGCTGGGTGCCGAGCGAGAAGATGCGGAGCCGGTGCGCTCCGGCCACGACCGCTTCACCTACGCCGTCGCGCCGTCCCCGCGCGGCGTGAACCTGGTGGCCGAGCGCGCCGGGCGGGTGCTGGGCGCGGTGATCGCCAACGTCACCATGATGCGCGCGCCGGCGCTCCGCCTTCCCGAGAAGGACCCGGAGGACGCGAAGGAGCTGGAGAAGCTGAGGGAGCTGAAGGAGTTCGTCGAGAAGGAGGCGGCGCTCTCCGACCTCACCGGCGACGTGGCGGGCGCGTTCGACCCGCTGCTGGCGCGGCTGGCGGAGACGGGCCGCGTGGAAGAGGTCGCCAAGCTCTTGGGCCAGGCGAAGGCGCGCCTCGAGCGGGTGCGCGGCGCGGTCGGGAAGCTCCAGGGCGAGGCGCCGGACCTATGCCGCGAGCTGGGGGTGGCGGCGCAGGGGGTGTTCGACGGCGCGGCGCAGACGATCCGCCCCGGCCTGTCGCGCTTTCGCGGCCGGCTGCTCGAGCTGCTGGGGGGGCTCGACCCCGCGACGTGGCGGGAGGAGGCCCCGGCGCTGATCGACCGCGCCTTCGACGAGCTGGACGGGTTCCTGACGGCGAAGGTCGCGGTCCTGGACCTGAAGCAGCTTCCGCCGGGCGTCGACCGGGCGCTGGCCGACTTCGAGGAGGCCGCGGGGCGATGGGTGGAGCTCGCGGACGCGATGAAAGAAGCCGTGGAGACGGCCGCGGACCCGGATGCGCTGCGCAAGGAGGCCCGCCGGCGGCTGGACGAGCTCGAGCGGCGCCTCCAGCGCGAGGTGCAGCGCCTGGACGCGGCCGCCGCGGCGGTGTTCGGCGGCTGGTCCGGCGGGCGCCTGGACCGGGCCCGCGCGGCGCTGCTCGGGATCGGGAGGAGCCTGCAGGTGCAGGTCCGGCGGGTCGACGCCGCGATCGCCACCGTCACCGGAGAACCGGCGAAGCTCCAGGCCGCCGTGCTGGAGGCTCTCGCCGAGCTCCGGCAGGCCTTGGACGACGCGGCGAAGGCTCCCCGGAGCGCGGTGGAGGATGCGCGCGCGAGGGTGAGGGCGCTGGCCGACAACGTCCAGACCTGGCCCGAAGCGGCCCGCGCGGAGCTTCACGCGTTGGTGAACGCCCTGCCGAACCTGGAAAGCCTACAGGGCGCGGTGGCACGCCTGCTGGACGACGACTCCTTCGCGGACGTCCTCGCACGGTGGCGGGGGATGGTCGGAAAACGCGCCATGGCGGCCTGCAGCGCGCTCGTCCCCCCGCTCACGGAGCTGGCCGACCTCCTGGTCATCGATGACGTGGAGGCGGCGCTGGAGCGCCTGGTCGAGCGTGCGCCGGAAGAGCTGCGGGAGCTACGGGACGGGCTGGTGCGCCTGCGCGACAGCACCCGCACCCGCTACGCCGCCTATGCCGAGCAGGCGCGCGGCGCCATCGCCGCCCAGCGCCGGGCGCTCGAGAACAGGCTGCCGAAGGCGGACGGCGCGCTCCGGCTGGTCCGCGCCTTCGGCGACGCGCCGCGCGTCCCTGGGCTGGGCTTCAACCGCCGGCGCATCGAGTACTGGTTCGACGAGGCGGCCAGGGTCACCATGACGCCCGTGGTCGCCAGGGTGCGCACCGCGCTCGACGATGCGGGCGCGCGCCTGGAGGCGCTCGGCACGCAGGTGCCCACGCGCGAGCTGGCCGAGCGGCTGCTGCCGGCGGGGCTGGAGAGCTTCAGCCTGTCGCGCGTGTTCCCGCGCTTCGCCGGGCTCCAGCTCGACGACCTGTTCCCCGGCCTGCGGCTTCCGGGCGCGGCCAACCAGGGGGTGCAGATCACGCACGGGGTGGACCGGCAGTCGCTGCGCGCCTGGGTCGATACCGAGATCGACGTGCCCCTGGCCGACCGTCCGGCCACGCTCTTCTCGATCGGACCGGTGACCGTGCGCCTGCTCAAGGGACGCTTCCGCGCCCGCGCGCGGGTGGAGGCCGGGCCGGGGCGCCCGCCGGCCGCCGTCACCACCGGCGCCATCAGCGGCGACTGGGAGCTGGCGGTGGGGGGGATGGTCCTGGCCGTGTTCCGCGACACCGCGCTCGCCTATGACGAGTCTGGACACCTCCGCTTCGGCATCTCGCCCGAGAAGGTGGAGCTCCAGGCCGCGCTGCGCTTCCTCTCGCAGCTCATGGACTCCTTCGGCTACTCCGGGAGCGGCTTCGCGGTGGGGCTGCTCCCCCTGCCGCAGATCGGAGTGCGCTCGCTGTTGGACCTGCCGCTCCCCGACGTGCAGTTCGGGGCGTTCGGCATCGCCAACCTGCGGCTGAGCAGCAGCTTCGTGCTGCGCCTGGACGGCGGCTTCCGCATGGACGTGAGCCTGGCCGTGGCCCGCAAGACGGCGCCGTTCACGCTCACCGTGTTCATCCTGGGCGGCGGCGGCTGGCTGGAGGCCACCGCTAGCTACGCCCCCTCCACGGGGAAGGTGGAGACGCGGGTCACCATCGGCATCGTGGCCGGCGCCAGCCTGCGCATCGCGCTGGGGCCGATCCGCGGCGGCGTCTGGGTGACCTTCGGCATCTACGCCGAGTTCCAGAGCGGCGCCGGGGGCGGCCTGACCGTGGGGTTCGTGCTGGTGATCGGCGGCGAGGTGTGCCTGGCGGGGATCGTGACCGTTAGCATCCTCCTTCGCCTGGAGGCTCGCTACGGGCAGGACGGCAGCGTGGTGGGGCTGGGCACCTTCAGCGCGAAGATCAAGATCTGCTGGTGCTTCACCCTGGAGATCCGCAAGGACATCGAGTACGTGCTGGTGTCCGGCGGCCAGGGCGCCGCCCGCCGGTCGCTGGCGTCCGCCGGGGGCGGGGACGCGTACGACCACGCCGCCGAGGCGTACCTGAACCGGTTCGAGAAAACCTCCGCAGGGAGCTGACCCATGGCACGCATCGGGATTCTCTGCCACCTCGAGTCGCTCCCCCGCTACCGGGAGGACGTGCTCCACTTCAGCCTCAACGTCACGCCGGTGCTGGTGGACGTGACCGGGGACGAGCCGTGGGACCCGAAGTGGGAGCCGCTCCTGCAGCCATGGTCGCCCGCCTGGGGGCTGCACCCACCGCAGGACCACGCGGGCGCGTGGGAGCGCGTACTCCTCTGGCGCGGAAAAGGAAAGCCGCCGGTGCGCGGCGACGTGGTCCGCATCCGCCGGAGCGACTCCCGCACCGTGGAAGAGGAGCCGCTGCGCCGGGTGCTGGTGGAGCGCTTCGAGGGGCTGCGCGGGAAGGCGGGGGCGGAGGACCCGGGGCCGTTCACCTGGGAGCCCAGGCCGGTCACCGCCGAGTCGCCGCTCGGCGAGCGCCCGAAGTGGCACGCGCTGCTGGCCAACGCCATGCGCTACCCCGCGCCCCTCCCCCGGGCCCTCTCGCTCTGCTGCATCTTCACGGTGAAGGAGGCGGAGCTGGAGGACGCCACCGAGCTGTTCGCCGCGCCCATGCTGGCCGAGCACGCCCCGGTCGCGGAAGTGGACCCCGAGCCGCTGGAGGCGACCGGCATCTTCACCTGGGAGCTCGAGCGCACCTCCGGGGAGGGCGGCCCGCCCCTGCGCGCGTACTCTCCGCCCTTCCCCTGGAAGGACAAGGCGCTGCAGGAAGAGGAGGAGGACGCGGAGAAAGACTTCTTCGACGTGGCGCGGTACTGGGTGAAGAAGCCGCCGGAGGAGGCCGGCCACGCGTCGGCCTACTCGGGCGACTGGAGCGTGGAGCTGGAGACCCGCCTGGCGCACGGGTTCGACCTGGCGCAGCGGCTGGTCGACTTCGCGCGCGAGCACGACCAGGTGCCGCTCGGCACGCCGTACCGCGACGCCGTGCTGGCGGCGCTGCGCGACACCGCGGATACGGGACTGCTCCCGCTGGAGCCCGCCCGCAGCCGGGGGAGCGTGGCGGAGGACCTGCTGCGCCGGTTGCGGCCAGACCCCTCGTCCGACGCCCGCCTGAAGGCGTTCCTGGACGCGCTGAAGCACTTCGAGCAGGTCTTCTGGACACGTGATGAGGACCAGGTGGAGCGCTGGCGGCGGCTCCTGGTGGAGGCGGTCCCCGAGCTGGCCGGCCTCGGGATCCTGGCGGACGAGCGCGAGGAGGTGGCCCGGTTCCTAGCGGGGGAACGCCGCCGCGCCGTCGACGAGCTGGACCACCTGCAGAGCGTCCTCGCCCGCGAGGAGGTCGCCGGCGCGCTCCTCCTGCACCAGTGGGAGCGGGCGGTGAGGTTCGCGAAGGAGAAGGGGATCTCCGGGAGCGCCGAGGCCGAGGCGTTCTGGACGGACGTCGCCGGCCCGCTCCGGCGGGAGGTGGTGCCGGAGGTCCGGCTGCGCGAGCGCCTGCTGCGCGCCAGCTTCGCCTCGGCCTGGGGGCGCATCCTGCGCCCGGTGCCCACGGGCGAGAGCGAGCGCGAAGCGCTGGCGGAGGGCGCCGGCGCCTGGCTGCGGGCCCATTTCCGCGCGCGGTTCCGGCTCGCTCCCGCAGAGGGCGAGGGAGTGGCGGAGGGCGAAGCGGCGCTCGGCGCCGAGTACGCCCGGCGCCGCCCCCGCACGGCGCCCGCGGAACTCCCCGCCGTGCTCCCGCGGTGGCTGCGCGCCACCGGACGCGCGTTCGCCGAGAGCCGTGCGCTCTCGCCCCTCCACCACGCCGCCCCCCCGGCGACCGAGACTCCCACCGGCGTGACGATCCAGGTGGCCCGGCTGGCTGGAGCCACGGGCCTCGACGGGAGCGAAGCGGGGACGAAAGCGGAAGCCGAGGCCGACTGGACGGACGAGCTGCGCCAGGTGGCGGGCGTGGGCGTGCTCATGCGCGAGGTGGTGGCCGGCGCCCCGGGGCTCGGCGACGCGGGGCGGTGGCGCTGCCTGAACCTGGCCGACGTCCACTACGGTCCCAGGCTCCCCGAAGCGAAGGGCCTCCTGGCGGTGGAGAACGTGGTGGCGCCCTGGCGGCTGCAGTACCAGGGCGAGCTGCGGCAGGCCTTCGTCACCTACGACAACCAGCCGCTGATCGCGGACAGCCCCGCCACGGAGCTCGCGGGGCCGGTCGAGATGGCCGCCGCCGCGCCGGAGGCCGGCGACGCCGAGCTCTTCGAGCACAAAGCGCCCGAGCTCGGCAATTCCGAGGGTGACCGCGCGGTGGCGGCGTGGGCCTTCCTCCCCGCCCTCCGCTTCGGCGCGCGCTACGAGATCCTCCCCTTCCTGATCGGCACGGGCGGCGCCCTCCCGGCCGCGCTCGCCGACCCCGAAGACCCCACCTGCATCGTGGGCGCAGACGGCTTCGCCTTTCCCGGAGACGCCGCGAAGCCGCCCCGCTCCTACGTGCGCGAGGTGCTCTACGACCGCCGCGTGCGGGTAGGACGGGTGCGCTGGGGCGGCCTGAAGTCGCCCACGGCGGAGGGGAGGAAGCCGGTGATGGAAACGCTCCCG
The DNA here is from genome assembly GCA_036389135.1 of Longimicrobium sp. Taxonomy (NCBI): domain Bacteria; kingdom Pseudomonadati; phylum Gemmatimonadota; class Longimicrobiia; order Longimicrobiales; family Longimicrobiaceae; genus Longimicrobium; species Longimicrobium sp. Next base: position 21,386 of record DASVQP010000048.1, on the reverse strand, counting down.
CTCCCCCGCTACCCCGAAGAGGTCGTGCCGCTCGCCCGGGATCTGGCGGGGAACCTGGGCGGGATGAAGGGCGAAGTCGAGCCCCCGCTCCACAGGCTCCCCCCGGTGCCCGGCGAGCAGGAGGAGCCGGGCGGCGACGCGCCCCTGGCGCTGCTCTGGAACGACGGGCGCGCCCTGCCGGACGAGACCAACGCGCGACGCTACACCTTCGGTGTCCGCAAGCCCGCCGCGGACCTGCTCACGTGGGACCGCTGGGTGGCCGGCGGCGAACGCACCCTGGAGCAGCGCCGGAAGGTGTGGGCGGGGGTCCACCGCGAGAACGCCCTGCGCTCCGCCGCCCCGCGCGGCCAGAACTCCCCCGACGCCACGCTCGACGACCCGGCCGTCGACGGCTTCTTCTTCCAGCTCTTCCCGCTCTACGCCCGGAGCCCCATGGCGGTGCCAGCGCGGCGGGTGGCACGCGCCGCACCCGCGCTCGATGGTCTCGAGGCCGAGCAGGCCCCCGCGCTGCGGGTGACCTGCATGCTCGGAGAGGAAGGGACCCCGGCCGGGATGGATCTGAACGGCTCCGGCGAGGTGGGGGTGCGCGTTCCCGAGGGAGAGATCTGGGAGCTGCGCATCTGGGCCACCGTCCCCGAGACGGCGAAGCTCGGCCCGACTGTGCTGCGCGACGCCGAGCACTTCGAGGACCCCGGCATCCCGGGGGCCACGGTGCAGTGCTTCTCGCCGCTGCGCCTGCTCATCGAGGGCGCCACGTCGAAGATGCCCGACTCGACGGACCTCTGGAGGGCGCTGGACGTGGCGGTGGACGGGGCCGGGCGCGCCGTCACGGTCCGGCTGGATCCCACGTCGCCCGGGATGGAAGACGTCGCGCCGCTGCTGAAGAAGGTGGAGCTGAAGCGGCAACTGTGGCGCTGGAACGGCCGCGGAGTCGGCGGCGAGGAGCCGCCGCTGGAGCCCGCCCCCCTGGACCCCGACCCGGACGCGGAGAGCCCCGCCCTGAGCGAGGCCATGCGGTGGGAGGTGGGGGCCTTCAGCGACCGCACCCCCTTCGACTACCTGCTCACCGCCGCGGAGGTGAGCTTCACGGACCCGCCGGGCTACCGTCGCAGCCGCGGCGACGTCACGCTGCCGGGAGACGCCGGCGGCGCGGTGCGGGTCCCCCCGCACCCGCCGCTCTTCCGCGAGGAGTTCGGGGGCGACCGCCGCGCGCGCTACTACCGCTTCGCCGTGCGCGCCTACAGCCGCTACGACGCGCTCTTCGCGGCAGGCACGGGGAAGAGTGGACACTGCCACCCGGATCTGCCCGACCCCTGGCGGCGGGGGCTGGCGCGCGCCCGTCCGCGCGTCGGCGAGCCGGTCTCGCCCCCGCTGGTGCGCATCGTGGTGCCGCTCACCGAGGCCGCCGGGCAGGCTCGCGGCGAGGACAGAGCGGCTCCCCCTCCCCGGCTCGGCTTCCTCGTGGTGCTGAACGAGACGTGGTACGACGCATATGGCTTTCCCGAGAAGCTGGAGGCCTCCGTCGAGATCGCCCGCGACCCCGTCACGGGCGAGACGGAGGGGAGGCTGGAGATGGGAGCGGACCCGATCCTCACCCACGAGGGACTGGATGCGGCGCGGTGGGACCTCCGCGGGTTCAGCATGGACGCGCCCGCGGTGGACGGTGTGGAGCACGCGGGCGCCGCGCTGAAGCTGCGCGGGCCGATCGGCTACACCTTCGATACCGACAGCGACGCGCCCCTGTTCGTCCACTCGTCGTTCGTGCTGGAGGCCGAGCCGCCGCCCACCCTGCAGGGCACCGGCGAGCGGCTGGACCTCTCCTGGCACTTCATCAAGCTCCGCTTCCGCCGGATGCTGCCGCCCAGGAGCATCCAGGGGACGAAGAGCCCCGCCCACAGCGAGTGGACGCTCCCGTACTGGGTGCAGTTCCTCCCCGACGCCTCGCGGTACAGCGTGCGCACCCTGCAGGGAGCCGAAAAGCCGCAAGTGGGGCTGGCGGACCTCCACCTGGTGCTGGCGGGCCGCCGAGTGCAGCTGCAGCTGCGGCACGAGCACGAGAACAAGGACGTGGACGTGGAGCTGGCGCCGCCGCCGGAGCCGTTCCAGCTCTGGGGCGTGGTCACCCGGCGCATCCGTGACGTGCTAGGCCGCGAGCAGGAAAGGTTCGTGGCGCTCGAGCCCTTGCGCGGGGGAGGGTGCCAGATCCCCGAGGCCGTCGCGCTCCCCGCCGGCCTCGCGAATGCGGACCTGTGCCTGCGCATCGTGGAGGTGCAGAAGGCGCCGCGCACCCCGCCGGCCGGCGGGGTGCCGCTCCCGGACCCAGTCCACGGCGGCGATCTGGTGGATCGGATGTTCGGTCCGGACGGCGAGGACGCGCCTCTGCGGATCGTGCGCGTCTCCGGTGCGATCGGCGGCGGCAACTGAAGCCAATGCTGGACCAAGCCCGCGCGAAGCGGGGCGGAGCATCGGAGCCAGACCCGCAGGCGGTCCCCTTCACGCCAGCGGCGCCGGAGCCCGGGTGAACGGAGGCAGGAGGGGTCAGGCGTCGTCGTCGCCGTCCGGGTCGCCGTCGTCGATCGGGGTGACGGCCGAGGACGAGCCGTTGAGGAAATCGAGGATCGCCTGTGCGATCGCCTGTGCGAGGGAGGCGCGGTATGCGGAGCCACCGAGCCGCGCTTCGTCGGCCGGGTCAGTCAGGAAGCTGACCTCGGCCAAGCAGGCGGCGGTGTCGAGGTCGTGGAACAGCGGGCTGAGAACGCCCAATCCCTTCCGACGCACGCCGCGGTCCGCGTAGCCGCTCGCCGCGACCAGTCGCTGCTGGACGCTGGGGCGAGGAGGACGCTGTCGGCGCCAGCCGCGCTGTGGACCCAGGTCTCAGTGCCCTGGACGGCAGGATTCGCGTTCCCGTTAAAGTGCAACGACACGAACGCAGCCGCGTTGCGGTGGGCGGCCACTGCCGCGCGGTCCTTCAGGTCCAGGTTCACGTCGGCGTCGCGCGTGAGGACCACCTCATGGCCGTGGCCCTGAAGCGCGTCGAACAGGCGCAGCCCCAGATCGAGCGTCAACGTCTTCTCCTTCGTGCCGCCCGGCCCGGTCGCGTTATTCGCGCTGGACTTCCCGACCTTCGCCGCACCCCCATGCCCCGGATCGATTACGACGACTTTCATGTTGCCCCCCCATAGCCGGATGATCGCACTTAGCGGTCCTATCCAGGACTTGATGGCCGAGCGCCTGAAATTCTCCGCGCAGCCGCTCACGTGTCGCGCAACTCGACGATGCGAAATTAGCCAACCAAGTCACTGTAACAGCCGCCGAATGATTAAGCCGGTGGATAGGTCCGGCAGAAGGTTAAGGTCCATCTGTAGCTTCATTGTCGAAGGCATCCTTGTCGGAGAGGAACTGGAAGTTGCAGACAGATCGGCCCGTCGCGGAACGCGCACCTCCGCTCGTCTCGGATCGGGGCTCCATTGCGCCGTGTGTCCCCGCACACGATGGGCGTACAACCTCGGCGACCCGTTGCAAATATGGCCGCCGCCGTTCGCAAGAAATCCGAAGCCGACCGGCGTTTCACATGGCCTTGGTCGGCTCCTCCCCGCCACCACCCGGGGCCACACCAGTGATTAACGTATCGTCGGCGTTCTAAGAGTACATGGGATTCGCCCCGAACATGTTGTTCCCGGAGCGCCGGAATTCAGGATCGGTCAGGTAGTTGATCTTGTTGACCAGAAGCGGCGCGCTGCCCTTCACGAAGAGGAGCTGCTTGCTCGGCGACAGGCGCATGACTTCGTCCGGCATGACCAGTCGTCGTCCCTTTTCCGAGACGGACTCTCCGTAGTTGGTCGAGTGCCCTGAGCTCTTGCCGTAGCTGCGCCCCTTGCCGGATGAGCCGCTCTCGGTGAATACCGTCGTCTCGCCCGTCATTTTGGAGAGCAGGTCGGCCGTGCTCCAGTCGTTGGTGCCGAAACACTGCTTCACGTCGCAGTTCGCGAAGATCGTCTCCCAGTTGTCCTTGTACAGCCCCTTCAACTGCGCGAGGTCCTGGATGATGATCCAGAAGAGCACCCCGTATCCGCCGACGAGGCTGATGCCCTCGACGACCGGGCGAATGTGGCCGAGCTGCGCAAACTCGTCCAGCAGCATCAAGATGCGGTGAGTCGGGCGGCCAGGTATGCGCGTGATCATGTTGTTGATGCAGGCGATCATCATCCGGATCCACGCCGCGTGGGTCTTCAGTGCCTCCGGGGGGATGACCAGGTAGATCGTCATCGGCTTATCGGTTTTGAGCAGCGCGAGGTTCACCTGACGTGGATGCGCGGTATCCGCCGCCTCTTCCAGCGCGGAGCCGGCAGGCGGGACAAGCACGTTGGCCATCGGGATGGAATCGAGGAAGTCGATTCCCCGCTGAGCGGTGCTGATCACCGCGGTGCGCTCGCGCTCCTCCTTCTGCAGCAGCCGCGCGACTCCTCTCTGTACGAGAGGATTGTTGCTGTTGGCCATCTGCTCCAGCCGCCGCGCGAATTTCTCCGCCGGCAGTGTGAGGAGATCACGCACCTTCATCAGGGTGCGTTCGTGCCGCTCACTGTGATATTCGTCGCACACATAGAGCATGAAGCAGGCAAGAAGGGACCGCCCTTCGTCAGAGAAGTGCTTGTTCTCCTTTCCCTCCTCTGCTACGAGCATTTCGGCCAGGGTCTTACAGTCGTCCAGAGCTCGGTTGGCCCCGACGCCGCGCGTGTCTATCGTATCCAGGGGGTTCGCAAATGCGTGGAGGCTGTGATCGTCACCCGTTACGCGGAAAGGATCGAGCACGAATACTTCGCCACCGTCCCGAAGTCGCTGGGCGTGCGTGACGTGGAAGTTCTCCCCCTTGATGTCCATGCAGACGACGGAGCCGGGGTAGCGCAGCAGCGTGGGAACGACGGCGCCCACGCCCTTGCCGCTCCGCGTCGGGGCCATCGTGAGGATGTGGCTGGGGCCGTCGTACCAGAGGAGGCTGCCCGGCTGCACCGCCCCACGCCTTGACCAGCCACCCGGTCGTGGCGGCATCCGCCCGACCATCACCCCGGATTCGGCTGCCTTTCGGGGCTCGAGTTTCCGGCGAAGCTCCTCTTCAGGCGCGATAAGGAGTTCCGCCCCGGTGCCGAACTCTGCCGTTCCGTGCGCGTTAGACGCGTGCTTGACCGACGAGCCAAAGAACCCGTACCCAAGGGCGCAGAGCGCGACGAAGAATGCCGCGACGCCCACCGGATAGGCGCCGTCGAAGATGGGCCTCAGCTGCTCCCATTGGCTGGGCTCGGCCGACGTCACCCTGTGGTATTCCATCCCCCACTGGATGACCCGCCCCGGCGCGTAGAAGGGCCCGCGCGCAGCGGCAAACCCGGCAATGGCAACCATGCCAAGCACCGGCGAGGCTCGCCTGGTGCTCGGAGAGCGGGCGCACGCAGCGGCGAGAGCAGCCGAGACGATCGCCGTTGCCAGGCAAACGAACGGCGAGTAGCTGTCTGCCGGGTAAAGCGGCGGCCCGAGGTTCGGGTGGTAGCCGAGACGGTCCGCGGCGTACTGCGTAGCCGCGGTAAAACCCACCGCAACGCAGGCGACGATCATCCCCGCCACCGCGTATGGGTGCACAGGGGGGCCATGCCGCGTTTTCTTGAAACGCAGCTCGTCGGGTGTGGACACGTGGATCGACTTCGTGAGTTTTCTGAGTGGCCGGGAGCGCGCCTACCGGGCGGAAGGCGGAGTGAACACCAGATCGCGATCGAGGATGATCGAGAATCGCGTGAGCCGCGGTACGGTGATCGTGGGTTTGATGTCGAGGTTCCTCCGCGTCACCTCGCTGGCGGTCTGGCCGAGCTGCCCGGCGGTGGCATCCGCGATGGCCTCACGCCTAGAACGAGTAGCCGCGTCGCCGTTGTCGCTCCGCCCGACGAACGCGCCGGCGACCACGGAGGAGAGCAGCGCGTGGCCGAAGATCGTGCCGTAGTGGTTGTTGACGCGGCCGCGGAGGCCGCTTGCCCCGGTGCGATCCCCCGCACGAAGCGCGGGCAGGTCGTACGTCTCGCCGCTGGGGAACCGAATCGCGGTCCACTGGACAACCAGCCGCGCCTGGCCGGCCGCGACGTCGCTCTCGTAGGTCCCGAAAAGCCAGCTGTACATCGGGACCACGACCACGCGCTGGGTCGCGTTGTACACGTTGCGGGTGACCATCCCGACGACGTTGCCCGGGCGGTCCGAGTTGACGGCAGTGTGGAGCTGCCCCTCGATGATGGTTCCGACCGGGATGACCACCTGGCCTCCGTCGCCCGCGGCGGCGCGCGGTGCCATTCGATGCTGGGCGGCAGCCTGCGGTGCGGGGCCGAGACCCCCGTTCATGTACGACGAGCGTGACCCGGTGCGCGCCGGCTCGGGCGCGCTGTAGTCGACGTACGGCGGCGTTCCCGCGCCGCCGGCCCTGAACCCGGTCGTAGCGGCGGACGGGCTCGATCGCCGGACTGCCTCCGCCTCGGCGGTGGCCTGCATCTCCTCCATGCTCGGAGGCGGCGGAATTTCACCCGTGGTCGAGCCGGCGGCCTGCACCGGAGCGTCGGAACCGAAGCTCGCTCCGCTCTGCAGCGGCTTCGATCGTAGGGCGGAAAGGAACGCTTCACGGCGCGGATCCGGCGCTTCCGCCTGCGCGGCCTCCGCGTCAGGGGTAGCGGCCGGGGCACCGGGTGGAACCGCGGCACTGTCCCCCGGCACCTGCCCATAGGCCGGGCCCGCACCTGCGGGTCCGTAGACCGGGGGTACCACCTGGCCCGGAGCGGCGCCGACACGCCTCGCGGTGTCCGCGTTCATCCAGCTCGGATCGGACGCGTTCGCGATGTCCTCTACGGCCTCGCTTTCTGCACCGGTCTCGGAGGCGCCGGGAGTCGGCTCGGCGGGGACCGACCGGAACAGGAGCCAGAGCAGCAGCGCCCCAACGACGGCCGCGAGCACCACCAGCAGCCTGCGCCTCGGGCCCTCCTCGACCGGAGTGTCGTCCACCCTCGGCTCGTTCGCTTCCTGAACCTGGATCGAGCGTCCTACATCCGCGTCGTCCTCCACCACGGGCACCGTCGGGCGATCCTCGGGAGGGGTGCTCATCGGCTGCACTCCCTCCGATCCTTTGTGATCAGCAGCCGCTGCTCCTCGCGCTCGCGCCCGGTGCCGACCACCAGCACACCGCGCCGCAACACGCGGTCAACGACGTAGAAGCCTCCCCGCACGGCGTAGTTGATCAGCACCAGCTCTCCCCTCTGCCCCACCTCGAAGAGCACCGGGACCTCTCCGGGCACGCCCGCAGCGGGGAGCTTGATGTAGGTGTGCTCAGCGTCCGCGAAGACCTGGTCGGGTCGCCACGGATAGCCGCGGTCGCGGCACATGAAGTAGGCGAAGTCGAGCGAGGCCGGATCGAACGGCGTGGCCGACACCTGGACCTGCCGTGCGCTTTCGGCCTCGGCCTCCTGCACCTGCGCCTCCTCGTCGGCGGCAAGCCGGCGCATCAGCTCCTCCGGGTAGTAGAAGCGGACGATCCGGTTGTATGGGAGGTCGGGATTCTGCCCTGCCGTGTCGCGGGCGGCACACGGCGGGGAGTCCAGCGTGAGGTGATAGATGCGCCGATCGGTCGGGATGGTGAGGTTGGTGGTCAGGTTGCAGTCGGCGGGCTGCACTACCACCAGCGTCGTATTGCGCGGGCCGGGAGTCGTACCGACGAACCAGCGCTCGAGGTCGCCAGTGAACGGCTTGAACTCCGAGGTCCCGGGGGGCGGGCGCTCCCCCTCCTCCAACTGGATGTTGCACGCGCGCAGCGGGGCACACGTCACTCGCGGCTGGGTCTGCCCGAACGGATAGACCATATAGGAACCCACGCGGAGGGCGCGTGCCTGGCCGCTTCGCTGGAATTCCCGCGTCGCCGCGATGACGGCGGCGTCCTCCTGTACGGGACGGGCCGTCGCCGCGCGGGGCGGTTGCACGACCGGAGTGTCCGGCTGGGCGTCCAGCCGCGGGGGGAGGATCAACACGACCGCGACCGCGGCCAATCGGAGAATTCGGTTCATTTGCCTGTGCGTGGAGTCCGCGGAGACCCGCGCCCGCCGCCATGTGTCGTGACGGGCTCTCCCGCGAGATACCGTGACCTCCAACGAACGGTTCTTGAAGCGACGAACCCTTCGTTCCTGACGTGACGGTCAGGATCACTCCACGACCGTGACTTCCTCCGCGGGCACCTCGAACGCATGCGCAGATGAACGAACCCCGGACTGGCGGTGAAACGGGCGGAATGTGATATTGATCGAAAGTACCCTCTTAAAATCCATGGTCGCGTTCAACGAGGCAGCTAGTGAAGGAGTCCAATAAGGCGCTGTTTCCCATCATCAGTTTTTTCGCGACAGTCGTGCTTACGCTGATCGCGAGCGTGCTCCTCAAGCTGGACGACAAGGACAGCTTTGTCGTCTTCGCAACGGGCACCTCCGTGTCCGTCGCTCTGACGCTGATCGAGCAGCGTCTACAAACGGATATCAAAGAGGCACAGCAACACATCGTGGAGGAACTCCGCCGGGCGATGGAGCTCTATCGGCTCTGCGCCGAGATCAACGATGCCCAGTTGGAAGGTGAGATCACCTCGCTCGCGAAGCGGCTAAGCGCCGGCGAGGTGCCCTCGCACATCGCGGCGGTTCGGATACCCGTCCTTTACGAGCGTGCGGAACGGCGCGTTTACGCGTCGAACGTCAGCAGAACCGTCGACGACCTGACGAGGTGGGCGACCTCGGCGAGGTTCAGGTCGATCATTGAGGTGAGCAGGCGACGGCGCAGCAGCGGCGTAAAATTCGTGCGTACCTTTTTGTTGACCCGCGTCCAAGTGATCGACCCCGGCGGAGTGTGGAACTCGGACTGTACCAGTATTCTCGAAGAGCAGGCGGAGGCAGGAATCGAGGTGCGGATCATCTGGCTCGAGGACCTTCAGACGGACACGGTGACTCCTACGCGGCGACTCGATCGCAACTTCACCATCTTCGACGATACCGAGGTCGTAGAGACGACAGACGTGCAGGTGATCTACCGCCTTCCTTCCAAGCGACTGCAGGAAATCATCGACCTTTCCACGGAACAGCTCAAATACTCGGTAAGCTTCCCCCCCGCACTCGTTGTCGGACGCGGCCGTTAAGAGCACATCCACGAATCAGCAGCCTCGCTCGGCACCGCGCGGCGGCGTAACCCAGGAGATCCCTTTACATGGATATTTCTATGGTGCAGGGCCTGTCGGGTATATACAGCATCATTATCACTCCGTTCGACGAACGTGGTCGGGTTGACGAGGGAAGCCTGCGCCGCTTGCTCGATTCGACGATTGAGACGGGGGTCGATGGCGTGACCGTCTTGGGAGTCGCCGGCGAAGCGCCCAAGCTATCGACCGACGAGCGTGCCCTCATCGTATCGGTGGCGTTGGATGTCGCGCGGGGACGCGTACCCGTCGTGGTGGGTACCTCCAGCATGCAACTCGACGTGACAGTTGCCGCCTCCGTCGCCGCCGAGGCGGCGGGAGCCGCGAGCGTCATGATCGCGCCGCCGCGCGGCATACAGGGGGGCTCGCCACTCGTGGACTGTTTTCGTCGCGTTGCAGATGCCATTGGGATCAGCATCGTGCTTCAGGACTATCCCGAGGCCTCGGGGGTCCACCTGACGCCGGCCGAAATGGCGGAGTTGCTCCGGGCGGTTCCCCAGATCTGCACGATCAAGCTCGAGAGTGTTCCAACACCGTGGCGGATCCACCAGACGCGCGAGCTTCTCGACGAGGGCAGGACCATTCTAGGCGGAATGGGCGGGGTCTACTTCCTCGATGAACTGCGGCGTGGCGCGAGCGGCACGATGACCGGTTTCGCCTATCCCGAGATCCTGCTCGAGATCCTGCGAAGCTGGAATGCCCACGACCGGGCCGGAGCGGCGGCGGTCTATGCCAAGTATCTCCCGCTCCTCGTATTCGAGGGACAGCCAAAGATCGGTCTCGCAATCCGGAAGGAAATCCTCAGGCAGCGTGGGCTCATCGATTTCGCATCGCTTCGGCAACCCGCGATGGAGATGGACGTCGTGCTGCTGGACGACCTCGCGGATGTCCTTACCCTGACCGACGTGCGCGATCTTTACGATTGAGGCCGGAACCCCGTCATCATACGTCCCGCAGCTCGGTTTTGAGGAGAATATAAAGCAATGTTAATACTCGGCTGGCATGGGGGAATCCTGCGCAGCGACCAAGATGCGGCACCCGGGTGGTCCACCCACGACGGCGCCGCCGTGCTGCTCAGGGATGGTGTCGTGGTAAGCGCGGTCGAGGAAGAGCGCCTGAACCGGATCAAGCACTCGAATTGTTTTCCCGCCCACGCGATCCGGCGGTGTCTGGAGATCGGGGGCGTGGATCTCCGATCGGTCGACCTGATCGCGTTGAATTTCGAAGAGCGGACGCGGCAGGTCTTTCCAGCGGACGCGGGTCTGCCGTCGGTCAACGCGTTTCTCGAGGATCCCGGCCAACAGGCGTACAGCGTACGCGAGGTGATCTGTGACATCTTCGACCGGGAGTTCGGCGTAGACGTATCCGCGCGCTTGTTCTTCTGCAATCACCATCGCGCACACCTGTGGAGCGCGTTCAGGCACTCGGGGTTTCATGAAAGCCTTGTGGTGTCCCTCGACGGCTCGGGCGACAATTTGTCGGGGATGATCGGTGTTGGTGACATGAACGGGATAGAGACGATCCGGGAATACCCAGTCGAGCTCTCGCTCGGCAACCTGTATTCGGACATGATCCGGTTTCTCGGATACAACCGGTTCGATGAATATAAGGTCATGGGACTGGCTCCATACGGCGACGCTGAGCGTTTCAAGGATCTCTTCACGTCGATGTACCGGCTGCTCCCTGCCGGAGAGTTCGAGCTCGCCAGCCGTGTGGACCGCTGGAGCGCGATGGTGGACAGTGGGCTCCTCAGGCTCGCGCGGCGAAGAGGTGAGTCGTTCACCCGGTTGCACAAAGATTTCGCGGCCGGCCTTCAGGGTGCACTCGAAACCATCGTGCTGCACGTTCTTTCGCATCACCGCGAGCGCAGCCATCAAGCCAACCTCTGCCTCGCGGGAGGCGTGGGGCACAACTGCACGCTCAACGGGCGGCTGCTCCGCGAAGGAGGCTTTGCCTCCATATTCGTGCAGCCCGCAGCGCACGATGCAGGTGGAGCGCTTGGTGCGGCGATGGCCGCGCACGAGTCCACTCAGGGTGATCCCATACGCGCGCCGCTCGCCCACATCTTCTTTGGCGCCGAGGTTGGCGACGACCTGAAAGTCGAGGAGACACTCCAGGGATGGGGTGCGCTGCTGGACATCAGCCGGCACCCCGATGTTCCTCGCAAGGCGGCTCGCCTGTTGGCCGACGGCCTCGTCATCGGATGGGTGCAGGGGCGTGCGGAATTTGGACCGCGGGCGTTGGGCCACCGCAGCATCCTGGCGGATCCCCGACCGCCGGAGAACAGCAGGCGCATCAATCGCATGATCAAGCGCCGGGAAGCGTACCGACCATTCGCTCCCTCCATCCTCGCGGAAGAGGTCGAAGGTCTGATTGAATTGCCGGGAAGCCGGGCCAACCTGTCGTTCATGACGTTCACGCTTCAGGTGAAACCTTCAGCTCGCGCGCGTCTGGCGGCGGTGACCCACGTGGACGGTTCGGCCCGTGTCCAGACGGTCTCCCGGGAAATCGACCCGCTGTATTGGCGCCTTATCAGCGAGTTCCAGACCCTCACGGGCGTGCCCGCCGTGCTCAACACGTCGTTCAACAATGACGTGGAGCCGATCGTCGACTCCGTGAATGACGCCGTCACATGCTTTTTGACGACGGACCTTGACGTGCTCGTCGTCGGCAATTTCATCGTACGCAAACAGAGGATTGACGAGCGGTACGACCTCGTGCTTCCGTTGGACGTGACGGTGCCCGACCACTGGAAGCTCGTGCGGCGCACTCGACAAAAAGCGGGCACGCGCGCCGTGCTTTACGCCCTCGAGTCTACGGCGTCCCGCCATTTCACGAGAACGCACATCCCGATCTCACAAACCATGTTCGCCGCGCTTGCGCTGGTGAACGAGGCATGCCGGGTGGATCAGGTACTCGGGAAAGCGGCGTTTCCATCCGAAGCGGAATGGACCGACGCGATGGGCGAGTTGATGGGGCTCTGGTCGCAAAGGGCGGTGCTGCTGCAATCCCGGACGCACTGTGACCACATCAAGCGAGAGAGGGATTTGACTCAGGCCACGTGCGGTGCATCAACCTAGTGCACTTTCACGGGAGGAAATGTGTAAAGTAAATAGAGGCTGCTAAACTGGGGAGGATTAAGCCCAAGAAGCCGCCGCCGTTGTACGTGCGACAACTTTCCCTGCGAGGAGCGGAGCCGTCTGGAAGCTTGGTCGTGGTAGTTGATTGATCACCCGCCGGCCGCAGTCGAATCGACCGGCGACGGGATCGGCGTGGCCGGCGGCGGCGGGGGTGCAGCGGAGGCGGGGGTAGTGGTTCGCTCGCGCAGGCGGTTCCATTCGATCGCGGAGATCCGGATGCCCGCGGGATTCGCCCACACGGCTTCCTCCGTTCGCCCGGGGACGAAGTCAATCTTGAGAGTTGCCTGCCAGATCGACTCGACCGCGCCCCCACCCGCCGCAGTGTCGAGTTCACGCCACTGGAGATACCACAGCGGGCGGTCCGGATCCTTGGAGATGCTCACGAGCTCCACCGTCCGTGAAAGCTCGCTCAGGAGTTGGCGGGGATTTCGGTTGGGAGCGTCGTAATACTGCTTCAGCCACTCCTCGGCCGCCGGAGTGAGGAACCATTTTGCCGACCGGGCTCGATCCATCTGCGCGACCGGATCACCGAAGTAGATCCCGCGCACGTTCACGAGCCACTCCCCTAGCTCTGACTCGACGGTAGCGCGTGAGGGCTCTTTGAAACGGCTTAGATCCTCATACTGAATCACCCGTCCGAACTGGTCGTAGGGGATGAAGATCGGCCGCACGCCGCCGCGCAGGGCGATCATCACGATCCCGATGCCGAGGACGATGTTGCCGAGGGCCGACAGGTAATTTTTCAGGCTCGACTGGTCCAGCGCGCGCGCGAGCTGGGACACGCGCATCTCGTAACCTTCGCGTGCGATGTCGTACCGCGAACGGTACGGCCCCTGCTCGCCTTCGCCCCCGCGCACCGGCGTTGAGGATCTTCCGCGACTCCTGAAAAGCGACACGTGAATTCGGGTAGAGGGCGTGTGGGTGCCGCCTTGGGGGGGCGGCTACGGCTGGAGGACGCGCTACCTTACTCTGGCGAGATACCGTGACGGTCGCCGAACGGTTCTTGAAGCGCTGAACGGCCGGGGGCTCGCCAGCGGGCCACCGGCCGTCATCGAAGGAGTCTTTCGCTCGCGGGCGCAGGTCAGTTCCCGCGGAGCCCGTCCGCAAGACCGATCCGCACCTCGGAGGAGATGCGCCGCCCTGCCGTGCCGGGGATCTTCCACGCCAGGTATCCGAACGCCACGGCCGCGAACACCAGTGCGATCGCGACCTGCCAGTCCAGGAACGGCGGGTTCAGCACCCAGTGCATCTCCCCCCGAGACGCGTCGTGTTTCAGGAGACCTTTCGAGAGCTCGTACAGCGCATCGAAAAGGTCGTATCCGACCCCGGCGATCACCTGCAGGAAGAAGAACCGGACGGCAACCTCGAACGCGTACTTGAAGTATCCCTCGGCGAGCCCTGCGGTGAGGCGGAACGAGCCGAACGGAATGAACACGATCCCCGTGCTCAGCACCAGGATCGCCTCCAGCTTCACGAGCAGCAGCTGAAGGGCGATCACCAAGTACGCGACCAGCACGACGAGGACGACGAGCAGCACCACGAGGGCCGAGAACAGCATGGAGAACATCGCGTTGACCAGCCCGATGCCGAACGCGTTGTAGACCCCGTTCACCCAGCTGGAGAAGCGGGTGAACAGCCCCTGATCTTCCGGTGGCTGCAGCGGCATCCCCTGCTCCACGTGGAGCTGATCCGCCACGCGCTGCGCGATTTCACCGCCCTGTGTCACGATCTCCGTGGGCGTGAGCGCCATGCCTTCCCGCCCCGCCACCATTCCTCCCAGGTGCGCGAACGCATCGATCACGCGCTCCGTCGTCAGGTGGGGGAAGCGGAAGAACAGCATCATCACGGCGACCGCCCCGACCTTCCACAGGAAGGAGTAGAGGATCTGGTCGACCCCAAGCCGGTCCTTCTGCCACTTGATGCTGGAATAGGAGATCTCGAGCACCAGCAGCCCGCCGAAGAGACCGAGGAGCGCGTTCTGGGCGTTCTGCACCCACTGCTGCTGGCGGGCGCGGAAGATCGCCTCCAGGTCGGTGTTCCGGACTCGCGATGCCTGCGCCGCCAGTTCCCCGGGGAGTAGGCTGGCGAGCACCACCAGGACGCCGACGCCTATCGCGACGCCAAGCACCGGCCGCGCCCGGAGGACGCGGCCGGCACCCACCGCCCGTCTGCGGAGCGTGGAGGCCATCCCTACGGCCGCGCCGTCGTGCGCTGGCGCCCCGCCCGCGCCCGCTGGATACTGTCCTCGCGGGCTCGCACACGGTGCTCCGCCGCCGCGTGGACGCTCTGCTGGTACGCCGAATAGACCGCGCCGGCCGTGTCCTCCATCGCCGTGCGCGCCGCCTGGTCCGCGCGCAGCGCGACGTCCACCGCCTGCATGTTGGCGGTGCCCATCTCCATGTTCCGCTGGAGGAGCTGCTGGTCGAGCTGCTCCGCCGCGATCCGGTTCTGGATCTGGGCGACCTCGCGGTCCGTGCTCGCGGTGGTGAGCTGGAGCTTCAGGTCGTCCAGCCGCCGCTGCGACTGGTCGAGCTGGAGATGGTGGTCGCGCGCACTCAGCAGCACGTTGTACGCGGCTTCCCGAGCAGCCGCCGCCTGGTCGCCCGCTGCACGGTGATTCCATTCCGCGACACGCGGGAACGTTCTCCGGAAGAGCCGGTCGACCTGGCTGTTCCCGTAGCCCAGGCTCTCCCCGGCGCCGTACCGTCCGTCGATCCGATCGAGAACGCTGCCGAGTGAGGGGATGCGGAGGCTGCCGATGCTGAAGCCCCGGGCCTGCTGGATGACGTGGTTCGCCTGGCGGGTCGCCACGACCACCTGGCGGGCCATCTGGTTGGCCTGGAGGATGAGCTGGCCGTACCGGAGGATCGAATTCGCGTGATTCGCCGGATCGTAGACGACGTCGCCGATCCCGAAGATCGCGTGCGCAGGCCCTGGAACGGCCGCGATCGCGGTGACCGCCAGGACGAACGCGCACAGCATGCGGCGCAGCGAGGGCGGCCGGGGCGCGTGGGGCACCCCTAAAAGCACCGCGGTCCGCAACCCGGTGGGGTGCGGACCGCGGAGGTGGTCCAGGCGGAGCAGTTGTCCGTATTTCCTGATCATGGTCGCCTTTCTGTTTCTGGTCGGAAGGGTTCAGGCCGCCTTGGCGGCCGTGGCGGGGTACATCTCCGCGCCTTCGGCTTCGAGGCCGACCTCCTCCAGCCAAACGCGCGGCCATTCATCCCCGTGCTGCGCCTGCAGCCGCTTCGCCCGCTCGACGGTCGCCGCCGTCGTAGACCCCGGTCGGGAGCCCAGGAACGCAAGCGCGACGGGCCCCAGCTTCAGCTCGAAGCGGCGGCTCCCGTCGGGGCTTTTGAAGAAGTAGTCCCGCTTCGTCTCGCCCGTCGCGACGATTTCGACTTCGCGGTCGTTCAACCTGTATGCGCGGTACAGCTCGGCGATGTCCTCGCTCACCGCGTTCTTGTTCGGCAGGAAAATCATCGTGGGGCAGCTGGACAGGATCACGTCCCGGTGCTCCGACTTGGCAACGTCGGCCGGGTCCTGCGTCGCCAGCATCAGCGCGCCGTTCGCCTTCCGGATCGTCCGCAGCCACTCCTCGATCTTGCTCGCGAAGAGCGAGCGCATCAGCGCCTCCCAGGCCTCATCGATCGCGATGAACGTGGGCCGGTTGGCACGCAGGCGGAGCTCGATCTGCCGGAAGAGGTGCAGAAGGGTTGGGACGACGATGCGGTCGCCCATCGCCATCAGGCGGTGCATCTCGAAGGTGTGCACGGAACCGGCTGCGAACCCGTCCTCCGCGCCATCCAGGAGGAACCCGTAGGGACCGGTGCCCGTGTACTGCTCCATAGCCGCACGGATCTCCAGGTCCTGCACGTGCATCACGAACGCGCGGATCGTCCTCTCTTCGCGCGGACGGTCCCCGAGCACCCTGAGCGCGCGCTGGATGGCCTGGCGCTTCGCGAGCGTCGGCTCGACGCCCTGAAGAGCCACGGCGATCTCCGTCCACTCGGCGGCCCAGACCTGCTCCTCCGGCCGATCCACCAGCGCGTACGGCTGAAACTGCAGACCCGTCCTCGGGTCCGGCTTCGGCCGGATGTCGTAGTGCCGCCCGCCCATCGCGGCGGTCAGCACGAACGCGGAGTAACCCTTGTCGAACCAGAACACCTGAGCGTCCGGGTAGCGCATGAACTGAGCGACGCAGAAGCCCATGAACGTGCTCTTGCCGGCGCCGGTTGCGCCGACGAGCAGGGTGTGGCCGACGTCCTTGTGGTAGAGGTTCAGCCGGAACGGTGTCGCGTCGTCCGTGTCCACGTACGCGAGCGCCGGGCTGCGCACGGGGAAGAACGGCGAGGGCACGTGCCGCATCCCCGCCCACGACATCGTCGCCGGCAGGAGATCGGCGATGTTCTCCGTCGGCAGCGGGGGCCGGCGGAGGTTGTGCCAGCCATCGCCCGGGAGCGACGAGAAAAGCGCCGCGCAGGCATGAAGGCCCTCGACGCGCGCGGTGAACCCCCGCTCGTTCACCTGGTGCATCAGCTGCCGCGCCACGTCGCACGCCTCGGCGTCGGTGTCCCCGTGGACCACGAGGGTGGACGTGTAGAGCGCCGCGCGGCCGCGCCCACTCTGCAGCGCTCCGAGAACGTCGCTCAGCCGCGCGGCGGCGTGGCGTGAGTGAACGTTCTCGAAGACCTTGTCGTCCTCGACCTGCTGCGCCGTCTTCTCGCCGCTCTGAAGCATTCCCGCCGTCAGGGTCGACGCGCCCTTCCGGTTCTTGAACCACGCGTCCCGGATGCGCCCGAGGATCCGGGACGCCGGCCCGTACCCGAGCGGGATCACCCGCGTGTTCCAACGGTAGGCGGCGCCCACCTTCGACAGGGGGTCGAGGATCCCCGACCACGACTCCGGCGCGAAGCCGAACATCGAGACCACGTACACGTGCTTGTCGCCCACCCTCGGCCGTGTCCCTCGGACGAACTCCTGGCTCCCGAGAACCCAGTCCAGATGGCTCGCGTCGGGCGGCGCGAGCACGCGGTGCTCCAGGCCGGTGAGGCAGAAGTGCAGATGCGAGAGGAACTCGTCCGAGCCCATCGGCTCCAGGTTCAGCCGCGCGCCGAGACGGTCGGTGAGGCGTTCCGCGCCATCCTGGATGAACCGCTGGAGATGCCGGTCCCACGAAGTCGTCGCAGCCTCGCCGCGAACGAACCAGCGTCGGACCTTCGCCGCCGTGTCCGGCGGCGGCCTGTAGGTGAGCGAGACGACGCACTCCGTCTCGAACTTCCGGCCCGAGCGGGCGTATTCCCGGCGCCGCTCCTCGTCCACCGCCCAGGTGGTCGGATCGGGAAACGCTCCCGCCGCGGGGTACTCGAACGACCGACGGCGCACCGCGTCGAAGTGGAACATCCACTCGTCGTGGAACGGGTAGATGGCGCGGTTGATCTGCGCGGCGAGGGCGTTCAGCTCCGCGTTGGTGGCGGAGGCCGTGTCCGGTCCCCTGTAGCGGAAACCGGTGAGGAACGCGCCGTCCTTCAGCTGCACCACGCCGGGCGCGACGAAGTATGCCCACGGGAGGCTGCCGGGGAGCCCGCGCGGAACCGCGCGGGCAATGCGTACCGCGTCGAACCCGCGCATGGCCGCCATGCCGCCGCCGAAGCACGCCGCTGCGAAAAAGGGATCCACGTCAGGGCTGAGGGATGGAGGGGCGAACCCGGTCGGGCGCGTCCCAGATGGACGGGTGCGGCTCCGAGTACGGGTGCTCGTGGAGGAGCCAGTGGAAGAACACGTCAAATGCGAGCGCGTCCTCCTCGCACGCGCGCGCGAGCTTGGGATGCACCAGCGCCATCCCGCACACGAACGCAGCCAGGCCGAGGAGGAAGTGCGTCCCGCTTCCGATCGCGACCGCACTGGAGGCGAGTGTTGCGAGCCAGACGATCAGGTAGTGCTGCGGCATTCCGAGAAAGAGCGGCGTCCGGTACATGGGCTCCGGAATCGGCCGCCGCTCCAGCTCGACGTCCCTGCGCGAGGCCACGGCTAGTAGACCGCGCCCTGGAACCCGATCGTCGCCAGCAGCGTCCCGCCGCCAAGGATGATCGCCAGCACGACGAAAGCCTTCCCGGCCCACTGCACGATCCCCTCGCCGTTCTTCGCGAACAGCCACGCGAGCGCGCCGATCATCAGCGCGAGCACGATGGTGGGCACCGCCGCGCGGCGGATGAACGTGGCCAATCCGTTGATGAACCCGAACGGCTCGGGGACGGTGGTGCTCGCCAACAGATCGGCGGGCAGGAGGGCGGCCATCAGCATGGCGAACGCGAGGGCCACCACCAGGGTGCGGTTGAGACGGAGCATGGGTCTTTTTCGCTGATGTGGAGTGGGTGTCGAGCGCCCTGGCGTCAGAGGCTCGTGAGCAGGTACCGGCCTTTCCGGTACCCAGTGCATTGCGCCACCTCGGTGACGCGCCGGCCGGTCGGCGTGGGATTGATCACGACGACTAGCTGGACCGCGCTGGCGACCAGCCAGCCCTCGTTTCGACCCGTATCCCGCCGCGCAAGGCGGCCGAGCCGCTCCAGCGCACCCTCCGCGGAGGACGCGTGGACGGTGCAGAAGCCGGGGTGGCCGGTGGACCACATTTCCAGCATCTGGGAGGCGAACCGCCGACACTCCGGGACGTGGAGGTACTTCGGCGTGCAGCGGAGGGCGATGAAGAGCAGGATGTCGAAGTCGCACTCCGGCGTCGTGCGGAGCGACACGGTGTTCGGCGCCTCGCTGAGCGCCTCCACGGTGTCCTCCAGCACGAACACGGGGTCGCTCGGCGAGACCATGGCCCGTGCCTGCTCCCGCAGGAGAGAGTTCAGCAGGTAGGTCTTCCCCGAGCTGGTCGGGCCCGCGACGACGATCCCGTAGTCCTGCGAGATTCCCCAGCGGATCGCGTCGTACTGCTCCCGCGTCATCACCCCGTCCGCGAGGTAGCGCTCCAGGGGGATCACCTCGCTCGGCCGCTTCCGCACCCTGAACATCGGCCCCCCGGTGATCGGCGGGACGACACCCTGAAGCCGGGCACCCCCGAACACGGGGTGCGGTAGCTCGCCCTGCAGATGCGGGTGTTGGGGCGTGATGGTCTCTCCGAGCCGCGCAGCGGCGACGTTGAGGAACGCCTCGATCTCCGGCGCCCGCAGCGTAAGCCCGGCCGGCGAATGACCGCGGCCCTGCTCCACGGACCACACGCTGCCGTCCGGGTTCGCGTAGAGTTCCGACGTCCCGTGCCGGTCGAACACGGCCATCACCTCGGCACCGAGGATCCGCTGCATCTGGACGGCGTACTCGTATTCGAGAGACTCGGCCTCATCGTCCTCGCCCCCCACGATGCCACGGGCCGCGCGCACCTCGGTCGCCACCGCCGTCATCATCCGGCCATGGACAGCGCGACCGGCCGAGCGCCGAACTCGATGCGAGCGGGAGCGGGCCGCGAAGCCAGGTCGCGGACGAGATCGGGCACCCCGACGCCGAGGTGGAGGCTGTCCCACTCGCGCACCAGCTTCTCGCAGACGGCACGGACGATCCACGCGGAGTCGTCCACGCTCTCCCGTTCGAGTGCCGCAGTGCTGATCGCCCCCTGCTTGATGAGCTGCCGGATCTCGGGGGGCATGCTGACGTTCATGCGCGATGCGGAAGGCACGGCTCCATAGCTTTCTGGCTGGGATGCTCCGGCACGTCGATCGTGCCGCTTACCAGATACCGCGACCTTCGGCGAACGGTTCTTGGAACGAGGGTGACGCCGAGTGGCGGGAATATGTGTCAGGCGGAGGACAGAGGCAGGCGAGTTTATCGACGCGATCGTTAGGTGGATATATCCAAAAAAGAAAACACCGGGTGGTGCGTTCGCGCGAACGTGTGCGCCACACGTTGTGGAGCCATCCTGGAGAAAATTTCGAAGGCAAACAAGACCTTGACGGCACTACACCAAGACGGTCCGGTCGGGCGTTGCGCGGTTGGATCAAGGGTAATCGAATCCCGGCATCCCGCAGCACCCAGAAGCACAAGCGGGATCGCAAGCAAGATCGCATGGAATCGAGCCGAGGGTGGGACGGGTTGCGGCATGGCGAACCTCCGGGATCAGGCTTGACCGACCCGGACCGATACGCGCCCACTTCACGCCTGTCGTAGCCACGGCCGGTGGCGCATACCCCACGGTCAGAGCCCATAACTTCGTTGACTAAAATCGCTTTCCCGAAAACGACGTTTATCTGCGGATGCCGAGCGATTCCTTCAGCCGCACCCCGCACGTTCCACCACTCCTCGCTCCCTGGCTCTCGGGCGTGCGGCTGCCACATCAGCACCCGTGCGTGCACATAATTAACGACCCCTGACAGAGTTAGAGTGTGAGGCTTGCGGTCCTGTTGCGTCACGACCCATGGCGCGAGCTAGACACGGCGGCTATAGTGGGCCCGAGACTTTCGGCCTTTTTTCAATCGGTCCGGTGTGCGATGGCAGATCCAGACTCCCGCACAGGAAGGGCAGGCCGCGTCGGCCGAAAGCGCCCGCACCGGGTGCCCGCTGCGCCGCTTCCGCGAGACGCCTGGGAGGTGCTTCGTGAAATCCCAGGCGCGTTGGGGGTCGAGCTTTTCCTGCTCTGTCGCGCAGTGCAACTTTGGGCGGGGTGTCCGCCGTCCGCGCGAGCGCAGTTGTTCACGCGCAGCGCGCCGCGCTCCGTGGCGGAGCGACGCGCAGCCGCACTCGCGGATGCCGCGACAGAGCTGCGGGAGGACCTGCGCGTCCTGATGCGGGTGACTTCCCCCACACCACCCGAACGTGGGCGGCTGGGCGACGCGTGCCGTGCGCTTGCATCCTGGGCACAGAACGCCGGGTATGGGGCGTCGGCAGTCCACTTTGCCGAAGCAGGTGCCGCCGTAGAACCGGAGGACGCTGCTGCGGCGTTCGTGGCGGCGC
Organism: Longimicrobium sp.; assembly: GCA_036389135.1. NCBI lineage: Bacteria > Pseudomonadati > Gemmatimonadota > Longimicrobiia > Longimicrobiales > Longimicrobiaceae > Longimicrobium > Longimicrobium sp. The sequence goes on along the minus strand of DASVQP010000048.1, from coordinate 62 downwards.
GGACCAACCGTGTGGCCGGCGAAGGGTGGCGGGCGGAACTCTACTACATCCGCGCGATCCGC
>DASVQP010000047.1 GCA_036389135.1 Longimicrobium sp. | reverse complement strand
GTTGTAGTAGCCGCGGGTCGCGCCGGAGGCGTCGAGCGCCGCGCCCTCGCCGTATTGGCCGCCCACGATGAAGCCGCCGCTGACGATGCGCGGGAAGATCAGGATGGCCCGCGCGTCCTGGAGCAGCCGCGGCGCGAGGTTGTCCATGTTGCGGAGCCGGGTCATGGCGGCGGCGACGTCGGCATCTATCTCGCGGCGCGTGGCGGCGGCGGCATCGCGGCGCGGGGCGGCCACCAGCGCGGCGGCCCCTCCCGCGAGCAGGAGGGGGCCGAAGCGGCGGCGGTGGAGGGAGGGCATCGTGGTGTCTCCGGGTTAGCGTCGCCGCGGCAACGCGCAGCGGGCGCCAAGGCTCCCGGGCCGTGCGCTATCCTTTCACGTCCATCGCCTGCCGCAGGCCGTCGCTCAGCAGGTTGAAGCAGATGGAGGTGACGAAGATGCACACCCCCGGCAGCACCGCCACCCAGGGCTGCACGTAGATCGCCGTGCGGAGCGTGTTCAGCATCAGCCCCCATTCCGGCTCCGGCGGCTTGGTGCCGAGGCCGAGGAAGGAGAGGCCCGACGCCAGGATCATGCACACCGAAATGAGCGAGGTCGCGTACACGAAGATCGGCCCCAGCACGTTGCCCAGCACGTGGACCCGCACCACGGTGAAGCCGCCGGCGCCGGAGGCCCGCGCCGCGTCCACGAAGTCGAGGTTGCGGACGCCTTGGGTCACGCTCTCCGCCACGCGGATGATGGGCGGCACGAACACCAGGGTCAGCGCCAGGATGGCGTTGAAGATGCCCGCCCCGAGCGCGCCGGAGATGGCCACCGCAAGCAGCACGGAGGGGAAGGCGTAGAAGACGTCGGTGTTCCGCATGATGAGCATGTTCACGCGCCCGCCGGCGTAGCCCGCCACCACGCCGAGGCTCGTGCCGATGCAGAAGGCCAGCACCACCGGCACGATGCCGATGAACCAGGAGAGCCGCCCGCCGTAGAGCAGCCGGGTCAGGATGTCCCGCCCCAGCTCGTCCGTGCCGAGGACGTGATTCGGCGTGCCGATCGAGCGCAGGCGCCGGATCATGCTGCCCTGGTACGGGTCGTGCGGCGCGAGCAGCGGGGCGAAGGCGATCGCCAGCAGCATCAGCAGCAGCACGGACGCGCAGGCGATCGTCACCGGGTCGCGCCGCAGCCGCCGCCACACGCCCGCCCAGTAGCCGCGCGACCGCCCCGGCGCTTGCCTGACCTGGACCGCGAGTTCCGCCTCGGCCGCCGTAGGGGCCGGGGCGGCGGCGCCCAGATGCGCCTGGTCCGCGATGCCGCTCATGCGCGTTTGATCCTGGGATCGAGGGCGGTCTGCACCAGGTCCACCAGCAGGTTCAGCGCCACGAAGAACATGGCGAGCACCAGGATGGTGCCCTGGAGCACGGGCAGGTCGCGCTGGAAGATGGCGCTGTTCAGCAGGAGGCCCGTGCCCGGCCAGGAGAACACCGTCTCCACCAGGATGGAGCCGCCCATCAGGTAGCCGAGCTGGAGGCCCATCACGGCCAGCGCGTTCGGCGCCGCGTTCTTCACCACGTGCAGGAACACGTCGCGCCGCCGCAGCCCCTTGGCGCGCAGCGCGGTGACGAACTCCTGGTTCATGATCTCGGCCACGATGCCGCGGACGGTCCGCGTCACGATGCCCATGGGGATGACGGAGAGCGTCACGGTGGGCAGGACCAGGTGCTGGAGGTGCTCCCAGTCCCACGCCCAATCGGCCGAGCCGCCCGGCCCGGCGCCCATCGCCGGCAGCAAGGGCCACTGCACGGAGAACAGCACCACCAGCACCATGCCGAGCCAGTAATGCGGCACCGAGACGCCGGCGACCGCGATGGTGACCGCGCCGCGGTCGAGCGCCGAGCCGCGGAAGGTGCCGGCCAGCCCCCCCAGCACGCAGCCCAGCACGAAGCCGAGGGTGGAGGCGGCGAAGG
>DASVQP010000046.1 GCA_036389135.1 Longimicrobium sp. | reverse complement strand
ATCGCCCGCGCCGGCGCCGCCGCCGGCTGCACCGAGGCGCTCTTCACACTGGGCGACAAGCCGGAGCTGCGCTGGCGCCAGGCGCGGGAGGCGCTGGCGGCACTGGGACATGCAACGACCATCTCCTACCTCGTCGCGATGTGTGGCCTGGTGCTGAAGGAAACCGGGCTGCTGCCGCACGCCAACCCGGGCGTCATGACACGCGGGGACATCGCCGCGCTGCGGGAGGTCACGGCCAGCCAGGGACTGATGCTGGAGAGCGCGAGCGCCAGGCTCTGCGGGCCCGGCCAGGTGCATCACGGCAGCCCGGACAAGCACCCCGCGGCGCGGCTCGAAGTGCTGCGGCTGGCCGGCGAGCTGCGCGTGCCCTTCACCACCGGCATCCTGATCGGCATCGGCGAGACGCGGGTGGAACGGATCGGGGCGCTGCGCACCATCGCGGAGCTGCACGCCCGCCATGGCCACATCCAGGAAGTCATCATCCAGAATTTCCGCGCCAAGCCGCGCACGCGGCAGGCGGCGGCGCCGGAGCCGGACCTCGACGACCTGCTCTGGACCATCGCTGCGGCGCGCATCCTCCTCGGCCCGGCGATGAGCATCCAGGCGCCGCCCAACCTCTCGCCCGGCGCCTACCCGCGGCTCGTCGCGGCCGGATTGAACGACTGGGGCGGCGTCTCCCCGGTGACGCCGGACCATGTGAACCCCGAGGCGCCCTGGCCGCATCTCGATGACCTGGCCACGCGCACGGCGGAGGCCGGCAAGGTGCTGGTGCAGCGCCTGCCGGCCTATCCAGACCATGTCCGAGCGCCCGATACGTGGTTCGCACCTGCGGTCGCCACAGTCGTGCGACGCGCCAGCGACGCCGAGGGCTTCGCGCGCGGCGACGACTGGTCACCCGGCGAGGTGCGGCTGCCGGTGCTGCCGGCGCCGCGCCTGGCCGCGGCGGATGCCGCGCTCGCCCGCACGGTCGAACAGGCGGCCGGCGGCGCGCGGCTCGATCCGCCCGCGATCATACGCCTCTTCGCCGCACGCGACGCCGACCAGGCGCATGTGACTTCGGCGGCGGATGCGCTGCGCGCTGCGGTCTCCGGCGAGACCATCCGCTACGTCGTGAACCGCAACATCAACTACACCAATATCTGCACTTACCGCTGCCGTTTCTGCGCGTTCAGCAAGGGCAGGACGCACGAGGCGCTGCGCGGCCCGGCCTACGATCTCGATCACGCGGAGATCCTCCGCCGCGCCGAGGAGGCTTGGGCGCGCGGCGCGACCGAGGTCTGCCTGCAGGGCGGCATCCATCCGGACTACACGGGCGAGACCTATATCGGCATCTGCGGGGCCATCCGCGCAGCGCTGCCGGGCATGCACATCCACGCCTTCTCGCCCCTCGAGGTGACGCAGGGCGCGGCGACGCTCGGCCTGCCGCTGCGCGACTACCTGGCGCAGCTGCGGGCGGCCGGCCTCGGCTCCCTGCCGGGCACCGCAGCGGAAATCCTGGACGACGCGATCCGCGCCGTCATCTGCCCAGACAAGGTCACCACGGCCGAGTGGCTGGAGGTGGCGCGCACGGCGCATTCCCTCGGCCTGCGCAGCACGGCCACCATCATGTTCGGCCATGTCGAGGGGCCGCTGCATTGGGCGCGCCATCTGCTGGCGCTGCGCGACCTGCAGGCCGAGACGGGCGGCTTCACCGAATTCGTGCCGCTACCCTTCGTCCATATGGAAGCGCCGATGTACCTCCGCGGCCAGGCGCGGCGCGGCCCGACCTTCCGGGAGGCGCTGCTGATGCACAGCGTCGCGCGCCTCGTCCTGAACCCGCATGTCACGAATATCCAGACGAGCTGGGTGAAGATGGGGCCGGAGGGCGCGAAGCACGCGCTGCAGGCGGGTGCCAACGACCTCGGCGGCACGCTGATGAACGAGAGCATCAGCCGCGCCGCCGGCACCCAGCACGGCCAGGAATTCCCACCCGAAGCCATGGAGGCCCTGATCCGCGGCATCGGCCGCGTGCCGCAGCAGCGGACGACGCTCTACGGCACGCCGCCTGAGGCGCAGCGGCGTGCATCCTATGCAGCAGCCGAACTCGCCCCCGTCCTGCAGACGGCGCCGCGCAAGAAGATGCACGCTTAGCAGGGGGCGCTGCCCCCTGCACCCCTGCCAACGACCGAAGGGCCTCAGAAAATCAGGGGTCAGAGACCGGACAATATGCCGGCCTCACGCAGCCAGGCGAGGGTGCGGGTTCCGCGTGCAACGTCGAGCCGGGCGAACACCGCCACATCCGCCGGGTGGTCGATATCCATGGCGAGGCCGGGCAGGCGCACCACGCGCGGCTCCAGCCCCCGCGCCCGCGCCGCCGTCAGATTCGGGAAATAGCTGTCATCGCCGAAGCGCAGCGGTACGACGCCGGGCGGCGAGAGCACCACGCCGTTCGAGCCTTTCTCGTCATGCGCCGGCGCGATGGTGAAGGCGGGCGCCGGGCCGTGCGCCGCGGCGAGCGCCTCCACCTCGGCCGCGGTCACCGCGGGAACGTCGCCAGGCACGGTGAGCACGCCCGTCGCGCCCTCCGCCGCCAGGACCCGCGCCGCCGCGGTGACGCTGCCGGTATGGCCCTCCCGCGCGCCCTTGGTGATGACCCGCGCGCCGCGCCGGCGCGCCTCCGCCGCTGCCCATGCATCGAGCGTCACCACGGACATGCCGGCGAGGCCCCGCGCGACGCAGAGGGCGTCCAGCACCTCGGCCACCATGACCCGCATCAGCGCGACGCGCTCCGCGGGCGAGAGCAGCGGCGAGAGGCGTTGCTTCGACCCCTCCATCTCCTTGACCGGCAGGATGGCCCAGAGGCTCACCGCAGCGCCTCCGCCGCGGCGAGCACCGTGCGCGCCAGCGCCACCTTGTCCTCAAGGCTCCGCATCAGCGTCGCCGCAGGGAAGACCCGCGCCGCGATGCCGCTTGCGTCGTCGCCTTCCTCCATGACGAAGCCGTCCAGCAGCGCGCCGTAATGCGCGGCGACGGCGGCCGCGGTCGGGGGCGTGCCGAGCTCGGCGAACATCTTCGCCGTCGGCCCCTTCACCGCCTGCCCGGCGATAATCGGGGAGACGGCAATCACCGGCGCGCCGCAGCTCGCGATAGCCCCCCGCAGGCCCGGCATCGCCAGGATGGGCCCGATGCTGATGAATGGGTTGCTCGGGCAGATCACCACGGCACGTGGCCCGGCCTGCAGCGCCGCCAGCACCTCAGGCTGCGGCCGAGCCGTCGCGGCGCCGGCGAACTCGATCGCCCGC